>NZ_CBAUBA010000016.1:0-56025 GCF_964796385.1 Aquirufa sp.
TAACCAAAATCTCTCTTTTTTATTACTCGTATTACTTGTTGGTAAATAATAAAATGGTATTTGTGAAAATAGGAACCACCACACGCCTACACTAAGAAATGATATTCTAGAAGCTAAATCTCCAGATATATTTCCATACCATTGAGGCATTAGAACCATAGATAAATTTTGCAGTAGTAGAATAACACTACCAATGTAACCATACGAAAATCCTCGTGCACTTAATTCATCAAATCGATCAGGAGTTGCAATTTGTGGTAAAAAGGAATTGTAAAAAACCATACTTCCTCCCCATCCAATAATTGAAAAAAGAAACCCAAAGGTTCCTATGTAGTAGTTGCCTTTTTCAAAGAAAAAGAGCATCATACAACTAATTGAGCCTAAATAACAAAAGAATTTCATAAAGCCCTTACGCGTTCCTTGGTAGTCGGCAATACCAGATAATAGCGGCATTAAGATTGCTAATATTAAAAATGCAGCAGATATGGTATATGAGAATACAGCTGTATTAATCAGTTCCAATCCAAAGAAATTGATCTCCTTTGAATTATTGGCCATAACTGCAGCAATCGGAAAATAAATTGGGAAAATCGCAGAAGTTATTGTCAACGAATGAACTGAATTAGCCCAATCATAAAATGCCCATGCGCGTAATACCTTGGGGTTATTCATGTTCATCGTTTTTAATTAAAATAAACCTAATTGTTCACCTTTATTAGCTTCTTTGGGTATTGAATCAGTTGAATAGTTTTTAATTTCTAAAGGAATATCATCGATTTCATTCGTAAGAACTTCTCCTTTAATAATTAAAGGAATATCTTCAACATCAATATTTGCTGTAGATTTAGATTCAATATTTGTATCTGAATCCGAATCAGGATCTTCCTCTATGATAACTTTCATGGCAGGTTCTGGCTCTGATTCTGCCGACTGTTCTACAACTCGAATGGCTTCCGGTTCAGGTGATTGTGCCTCTGTTTCAATAAATTCTATGTCAACTAATTTAGTATAATTTAATTTACTCCCAATCGCCTTCCATCCTCTTAATTCTACTAATTCATCAATTGGAACTAGTAAAATTTCATTGGTTTTTCCATCCGATTTATATTTTATCTGAACATTTGGTGAATAATTATCAGAAGCTGCTAATAAATTAGATGCTTTATGATCAGAGATAAATAGGAATTTTTTGTCAATTGTCGACGTTTCAATTTTAAACCGTTTAATAAAATGAGATTTATTAGCACCGTCAAAATATATAGCTGAAATTATCCCATTCGGAATAAATAATTTTAAATAAAGAATTTCTTCCGCTGGGTAGCGATTTGTTAATTCGAAATTTGTGAGCTCGTAATTGCCTGACTTGTAAATACTTAGTATTAAGTCTGTCGGTTGGAAATTACCAATATAGTCACCATGTTGGTCTCTGTTTAAACGACCAATGGTAGGGTCGTACCAAATATCTACACCGCCTAAAGTAGAAACCCCTGCACTTTTTTGTATTATTTTTCTTACCAGATATTTAGTTAATACGTTTCCTAGAGACTCTCGTCCTTTGATTGCTAATTTGGCAAAATCGTAATCAAATTGTTTAATTTTGGCAGTACAATTTGCCGTTAAACTGATGCTGATAACTTCAGCTTCACCATTTTCATTAGCAGAAAAATAAGTTATTTTAGACTTAGCATCAGCGCCAACTACCCGATATTCGCGATCGCGCGTAACTGATGTAACTTTAAATCTTTTCACATATGAAACTCCAGATTTACCGTCGGCATAAACTAAGTTGTATACCTTACGATCATCATTCTTTTTAAATACGGATACGTAAAGGACATCTTTGCCAACAAACACTTTTTCTTGAATTTTTGTAACAACGCAAGTACCATTTTGTCTGAATACAATAATGTCGTCTATATCCGAACAATCCATTACGTATTCATCCTTCTTGAGGCCGTATCCAATAAAACCGTCAGCTCTATTTACATAAAGTTTTTGATTAGTAGCTGCTACTACGGTAGCCGAAATCGTATTGAAACCTTGAATTTCTGTTTTACGTTCTCTCCCCTTACCATATTTTTGAAGTAGGTTTTTGAAGTAATTTATCGCGTATCTGACTAAATTAGCGAGGTTATCTTCTACTTCAGCTAATTCCTCAAGAAGTCGCTTCATCAACTCATCTGCCTTGAAACTGTCAAATTTCGATATTCTTTTGATTCGAATTTCAAGTAGGCGCAATATATCTTCTTCCGTTATTTCACGGTAAAAATCTTTCTTAAATGGGTCTAATCCTTTGTCAACAGTTTCAATGACTAATTCAAATGTTTCACATTCTTCAATTTGACGATAAATCCGATTTTCAATAAATATCTTCTCCAAGGAGCTGAATAACAAGCGTTCCATTAATTCGTTTTTACGAATTTCAAGTTCTTGTTTAAGTAGGTCAACTGTTTGTGCTGTACTAACTTTTAATATTTCAGCAATACCGATGAAATGAGGTTTATCTTCAACAATTACACAGGCATTGGGTGAAATGGAAACTTCACAATCAGTAAATGCATACAAGGCATCAATAGTTACATCTGGAGAAATTCCTGGTGCTAATTGTATTTGAATTTCAACTTCTTTTGCTGTGTTATCGATAACTTTTTTAATTTTTATTTTTCCTGTATCATTAGCTTTAATGATTGAATCAATTAAAGAAGTTGTCGTAGTCGTGTAAGGTATTTCTTTGATTATAAGTGTTTTTTTATCCAATTCCTCAATACGAGCTCGTACACGAATTCGTCCACCACGTAAACCATCGTTATAGTTTGAAGCATCCATAAGTCCACCAAATTGAAAATCTGGAAGCAATTCAGCTTTCTTATTATTTAATAAATCAATTGAAGCCTGTAGTATTTCACAAAAATTATGAGGCATAATTTTTGTTGCTAAACCAACAGCAATGCCTTCTACTCCTTGGGCTAATAATAATGGAAATTTTATAGGCAGCGTAATAGGCTCCTTTTTTCGACCATCATATGATAATTGCCAATTTGTGGTTTGAGCATTGAAAACAACATCATTTGCAAATTTTGATAGTCTAACTTCGATGTAACGAGCTGCAGCAGCACTGTCACCAGTACGATTGTCTCCCCAGTTTCCTTGGCAATCGAACAACAATTCTTTTTGTCCTAGATTAACTAATGCGTCGTTAATTGAGGCATCACCATGTGGGTGATACTGCATGGTTTGACCAATAACATTGGCCACTTTATTGAAACGGCCATCATCCATTTCCTTTAATGCATGAAGTATACGTCTTTGCACTGGCTTTAAACCATCACCTACTGCTGGCACTGCACGTTCAAGAATAACATAAGAGGCATATTCTAAGAACCAATTTTCATACATTCCTGCTATTGCAATTTGATTCTGTAATTCACCTTCTATTTGCTCGCTCATATAAATTTCTAATCAACTAATTTAATATACTGATAAATGATTAATGCTGTTGCCCCCCAAATATCTTGACCTTCAAATGCATATCGTGGGGAATCAACTGGCTCTCCATTATAATGTATTTCATGAAAATTTAATTGGGCTGGGTCCTTGAAAAAGGATACAGGTATTTCAAAAATACGATTTATTTCTCTTTTATTAATAGTAAAATTTAGCTTTTTATCTATTTCAATATAATAAGATTGTATCCAATAATTTGAAATTGGAATCCAATGTGGATTCAAAGATTTTAATCTAGATATTTCAATTTCAATGCCTAACTCCTCTTTAATTTCTCGTTGAGCAGTGTAAAGAAGATCAGGATCTGATTGATCTTTCTTCCCTCCAGGGAAAGCCATTTGTTCACTATGATGTCCATCATATTTTGAGCGTTTTATAAATATAATTCGATCGCCTAATTCATCATCCTTTAATTTAATTAATACAACTGAGGCTAGTTTAGCATTTTCCTTTATACTAGTAGCATCGGGAATTTGATTTATCAATCCTATAATTTTCTCAAATCGATTATGCATGTTTTAGCTTTATTCGGATTGCTTCAGCACATCGTATCCCATCTATTGCTGCCGACATAATACCTCCGGCATATCCTGCTCCTTCACCACATGGGTATAAACCAGTAATTTCCGAATGTTCCAAAGTTATTGGGTCACGAGGTATTTTTACAGGTGATGAAGTTCTACTTTCAAGGCCAATCAATTGACCTAAATTACTACTAAAGCCATTTATCTTTCGATCAAAATCTTGTAAACCTAGTGCAAGCGGTTCAGCAATAAAATCAGGTAAAAATGATCGCATATCCCCTGGAATCAAACCAGGTATATAGGATGTTTGATTTGTAGTTTGGTTAACTTTTCTTTTAATAAAGTCTCCAGTTAATTGAGAAATGGCTTGTTGGGTTCCTCCAGCTAATTTATTTGCCTTTTGTTCTAGGTTTTCTTGTAAGTACATTCCTGCCAATAGACCATAATCTCGGTAATCTTTGTAATCCTCTGGTGCGATACTGACAACAATACCTGAATTCGCATATTTTGAATCTCGCCGCGAAGGTGACATACCATTGACAACAACCTGATTTTGTGCGGTTGCGGAAGGTACTATAAATCCACCCGGACACATACAAAATGAAAAGACACCTCGTTGAATACCATTATATTTAGTTTGTGTTACTAAACTGAATGAAGCAGGTGGTAAATATTCTGGACGAGAAGTTAATTTGTATTGACACGTGTCTATTAATGATTGCGTATGTTCAATACGGACACCCATCGCGAAGGGTTTTTGTTCAACTTTAATTTTTTTGTCAACTAGATGCTGGAAAATATCTCTGGCGGAATGACCAGTGGCTAAGATTAGTTGGTCGGCTTGAAATTCTTTACCACTTTCAGTGACTATTCCCTTTACCTTAAAATTATCGATCAATATGTCGACTACTTTTTCTTTAAAATGTACTTCACCACCGGATTCAATAATTGCTTCACGCATGGCAGAGATTATTCCAGGTAGTTTGTTAGTCCCGATGTGGGGATGCGCTTCATAAAGTATATTCTTATTGGCCCCATAAGCAACAAATGTCTCTAAGACAGCGTCTATATCCCCCCTCTTCGTACTACGTGTATAAAGTTTACCATCAGAATACGTTCCGGCGCCACCTTCTCCAAAGCAATAATTACTTTCAGAATTAACCACATTATGTTTGTTGATTGCAGCTAAATCTCTTCTCCTATCGCGTACATTATTTCCTCGTTCAATTACAATAGGTTTGATTCCTGATTTGATTAAAGTTAATGCGGCAAACAAACCAGCCGGTCCACTACCTATGATTAGAACATTTGGTACTTTTGAATTTAGTTTTTTTGTTACTTGGCGTGAATTTAAATCAAATGAAAAATCATGTTCTATTGGATAAAATCCAATTTTTACATTTGCTTTTAATTGTCGGCTACGCGCGTCAATAGATTTTTTTTCAATACGATACTGACATGAATTTAATAGCTTTGCTCCTACTTCTGCCAATAAAAATTGGTGAAGCAATTCTGGGGAATGCGCCGTTTCAGGATTTAGAATAAATGATTTATATTCAGGCATAAATAATGTTTGAACAAAAGTACTAATCTATTTTAATCTACGTGATGAATCAATTACAAAACCAAGTAAGTCCTTATTTATTGCAACATAAAGATAATCCAGTTCATTGGTTACCTTGGGGAAATGAAGCATTAGATTTAGCGATTAGACTAGATAAACCAATTATATTAAGTATTGGTTATGCAGCATGTCATTGGTGTCACGTCATGGAGCATGAGTCATTTGAAAATCAACAAGTGGCTGATCTAATGAACGAAAATTTTGTTTGTATTAAAGTAGATCGTGAAGAACGACCAGATATTGATCATATTTACATGGATGCGCTGCATCAAATGGGTGTTTCTGGAGGCTGGCCATTAAATGTTTTTTTAATGCCTGATCAAAAACCTTTTTATGGAGGCACCTATTTTCCTAAATCAAATTGGCTTCAATTATTAAATTCTATTCAAACTGCCTTTCAAAATCACAAAGAAGAGTTACAGCAATCTGCTGATGGCTTTGCGGCTAATTTAGAAGATAAATCCATTGGTTTATATCCCATTGAATTGAATGAGTTAACAACTATTATTCCTGATATACTTATAAAAATAAGTAAGTATTTGGATCCAATTTATGGGGGTATTCAAAAAGCTCCCAAGTTCCCACTTCCTTCCTTAGGCTTATTTCTAGAGTCTATACCAGAAAAATTAGCCACAAATCTTGGTATATATATTCATTCGGATAGACAACTAGAAAAAATGGCTCAAGGAGGTATATATGATCAAGTTGGTGGTGGATTTTCTAGGTATTCCGTTGATTCTGAATGGTTCTGCCCACATTTTGAGAAGATGTTATATGATAATGCACAATTAGTCTTCGTCTATTCTAAAGCTTATGAAAGAACTTCAAATCTGATATTTGAAGAAGTAGTTAAATCAACAATTGGGTTTTTAAATCGAGAATTAAGGGATAGTTCAGGTTTATATTTTGCATCTCTAGATGCTGATAGTGAAGGTATTGAAGGACAATTTTATGTTTGGGAGTTTGAAGAATTAAATTCTATTTTACCCTTTGATAAATATGCTCCTTTTTATCAAGCTTTTCAAATAAAGCGCACTGGTAATTGGGAAGAAAATAAAAATATATTATTTAAGAATCATTCCGTTTTAAATGTAGTTTACGAGAAAGAGCTACATACACTGGCGACCGCTAGGGCTAAAAGAATTAGGCCACAAACGGACACAAAATTATTATTGGCATGGAACGCCATGTTAGGATCTGGTTTAGTGCAAGCTAGTAAAGGTTTGAATAATCAAGAATTCCTGGAAAATGCTATTGCATTAGAGGAATCAATGAATAGCTTTTGGGATATAAAAAGCAATCTATTATTACATCAAATCTCTTATTCAAATCAACCGATTTATGCATTTTTAGATGATTATGGTGCATATGGATTGTTTTTAATTCATTTGTTTAATGAAACTGCTAATGTAATCTATTTAGAAAAACTACGAAAAATAGTTAATGGTGTTTACCAAAATCATGGCCAATTAAATTGTTTATTTAGTTTTCAATCTAACTTGAACGCAGTATTGATTTCAAATAAGTACGAGATAACTGACTCGGTGATGCCAGCTTCTAATTCGATGCTTTGTGAAGTATTATTTTGGTCTGGTATTTTGTTAAACGATGTGACTCTTACTTTACGAGCAAAAGATATGTTGGCCGCTGTTCTTGAACAAGCAACAGCTAATCCACTATATCATGCCAACTGGCTTAGAATATATTCCGAATGGTTGGAAAATCCGCAAGCTTTGGTGAAATATAATCCGAGTAATTATGCTAAAAATGAATTGCCAGAATTGCGAGTTACGTGGGTACCTATTAAGGATCAGTCTCATTCATTTTTGCTTTGCATTGGAGATCGTTGTCTGTCTCCGTGTGAAAGTATAGATGAATTATTAAATCAATTCAAATCTATTTAATTCGATCAGGATTTTCATTGACAAAAGCGCCCCAACCTTTCTGTGTACCTTTAACAGAAGAAGTTAAATTCTTCGAATGAAAGTGGTGGCAAATTGCAATGCCTAGAGCATCGGTAGCATCATGGAGTTTACTTTCTAGTTTAATACCGCTAATGATTTCAACCATCTTGGATACTTGTTCTTTGGAAGCATTTCCGTTTCCAGTAACTGATTGTTTTACTTTTTTAGGTTCGTATTCTGTTATTGGAATTTGTTTAGAATATGAAAGCGACATGACCATACCTTGAACACGTCCTAGTTTCAACATTGATTGTACATTTTTGCCAAAAAATGGAGATTCAATCGCTATTTCATCTGGTATAAATTCTTCTAACAGATGCAAGACGCGTTCATGTATTTTTAGGAATTTGGCACCTTGGGTAGTGTATTTAGTTAAATTAAGTACACCATACTGCAAAATGGTCACTTTATCTTTGTGCGCTCTTATAAGGCCATAACCTAAATACCGAGTACCAGGGTCAATGCCTAATATTATTTTTTCTGCACTAACGTTTGTATTTTGCATGATAATTTCGCCTATGTTCATTCATCAAATACCTGCTATTATTCCAAAGGTCTTGCCTAAATTAATATGGCAATATCAGACTAAAGTTAATTCTCGCGAGGTTTATTTTACTTTTGACGACGGTCCTACACCTGAAATTACCAATTTTGTATTGGATTGTTTAGATACGTACTCTTTCAAAGCCACTTTTTTTTGTATTGGAAAAAATATGTTGGCGCATCCTGAGCTCGTTCAGTTAATTATTGACAAAGGCCATAGTATTGGTAATCATACAATGAATCATGCGAATGCCTGGAAGTATAAAAATCAATCTTACATATATGATTACCAAAGTTGTCTAGATGTAATTCATAGTTTTGGTGTTAATTCTGTAGGTTTTCGTCCTCCTTATGGAAGAATAACCAATTACATTTACCACCAAATCAGTCAACTGGAGCCCGTATATATGTGGACGTATTTATCTGGAGATTATAATAAAGATTTATCTCCCAGTGATATATTACGTTCTGCGAAGCAGTCAATTAAACCTGGTTGTATTTTAAGCTTTCATGATAGTGTTAAAGCGTTCCCACGATTGCAAGTGGTATTACCGGAATTACTAGAATTCTGCAAAAGAGAAGATTATTTATTAAAAGCATTATGATAGATACGCATGCCCACTTATATAACTCACATTTTTCAAATGACTTAGATGCTCATATAGCTGAAATTCGTGCAAATGGTATTAAAGAGGTATGGATGCCAAACTGTGATTCTGAGTCTTGGAAAGACTTAATTAATGTTTCAAAAAAATATCCAGATTTTGCCTTGCCGATGATTGGCTTACATCCAACATATGTTAAGGAGAATTATTTGATAGAATTAGAAAATCTCAAGAATATTTTAAATACACAAAAAGTATTAGCAATAGGTGAAATTGGTCTTGATTATTACTGGGATACTACATTTAAAGCGGAACAAATTACAGCCTTTGAAATGCAATGTCACTGGGCATTAGAACATAAAATTTGGATAGATGTGCATTGTAGAAAAGCCTACGCGGATTTAATAAGAATATTGAAAAAACAAGATTATGTTGATTTGAGAGGGATTATTCACTGTTTTTCAGGTGACGCTCGTGAAGCAGAATTATTGGTCGGCTTAGGTTTTAAATTAGGTATAGGTGGTGTCATCACGTATAAAAATTCAACTTTATTTCAGGATATCAAAGATATTTCATTGGATCATATTGTTTTAGAAACTGATAGCCCCTACCTCACCCCTGTACCTTTTCGTGGTAAACCTAATAGTCCAAGTTATATTCCTATTATAGCACAAAAATTAGCAGATTTTTATGAAATTTCCTTGGAAGAGTTGGTGGCAAAAACGTGTATGAATGCAAGCCAACTTAAAACGTATGCTGGTTTTTAATCCAATAATCCGTTGCTTGTTTCCATGAGATCATGGCATCTTTTAATCTTAGAGCTATTTTGTTTTTTGAATTCCAAAATTTAGTCCTATTCCCTTGAAAGATTAGTTTTCCCTTTTCCATGATTCCAATCTTTTGACTTAAGCGAATAATATCACTTAAATCATGGCTAATTAATAAACATGGGATTTGACTGCTTTCAATTAATTGTTGTAAAATAGTAGAAAACTCCATTTTTTGTTCTGTATCCAATTGACTAAATGGCTCATCGAGTATCAAATATTCAATTGGTTTACTCACTGCTTCAATTAAGGCTATTTTTTGTTTTTCACCTCCAGATAACAATTGAATTTTTGATTTTAATAGATGCTGAATATGAAACATCTTTATATACAACTTGACTAATTTGGTTTTATTTAATTCAGTTTCTTTCTGAAATAGAAAATTTAAATAATCCTCAACAGTATGATGTGGTTTTAAATGAAGTGATTGTGGAACATAACCCGCTACTATAAATTGAGGAATCAATCTTTCTGAGTTATTATTTACCTCGAAGCCATTTGACATAATGGATGAGTCATTCGATAGATTGAGGCCAACAGCAATTTTTGCAACTGTGCTTTTACCTGAACCACTTTTACCAATTAATGAAAAAATTTCACCTTTATTGATCTCAATTTTCACTAGAGACAGATTAAAATGAGGATTAACTTGGTAACTTGGTATGATTATTTGTAACATCTAAACTGAAAATTATGCTTTTGTGTGGCGTTGATGTAGGTACATCGTCTATTAAAGTTAGTGTTGTTGACGCAGCAAACCAACAATTAATTTATTCTACTTCATACCCTGAAATAGAAAATGAAATATCAGCACCTGAACCTGGTTTTGCTGAACAAGATCCAGAGCATTGGTGGACTTGTGTTAAGGAAGCTATTTTGAAAGCCAACTCTTCTAACACGTATAATGCTAAGGATATTGTTTCTATAGGTATTTCATATCAAATGCATGGATTGGTTGTAATAGATAAAGAATACCAAGTTTTGAGGCCATCAATTATTTGGTGTGATTCTCGTTCCGTCGAAATTGGAAGTGAGGCATATGCAGGAATTGGGAAATCGTATTGTGAAAACAACCTTTTGAATTCGCCAGGTAATTTTACAGCTTCAAAATTAGCTTGGGTTAAAATTCACCAACCAGAAATTTACGATAAGATACATTTAGCCATGTTACCGGGAGATTTCATTGCTGGACGCTTAACGAATGTATTTACCACAACAAATTCAGCGCTGTCTGAGGGGATATTTTGGGATTTTAAAGCTAATGATATTTCAAGTCCATTAATGGATTATTTTGGTTTTGACCCAAGTATGATACCTGAAGTTCAACCTGTATTTTCAAATCATGGAATCATTTCGGATAATGTGGCTAAGAATCTTGGTTTAAATAACCAAGTTCAAGTCACATATAAGGCAGGGGATCAGCCAAATAATGCTTTTTCATTGGGAGTTTTGGAGCCTGGTGAAATTGCTACTACTGCTGGGACCTCTGGAGTAGTTTATGGTGTAAGTGACTCGCTTACATATGATCAAATGAATCGTGTAAATTCATTTGCTCATGTTACGCATACCAAAGATTCAACACGAATAGGTGTTTTAATGTGCATTAATGGTACAGGAATTCTTAATCGGTGGGTCCGTCAAAATATAGCTTCAGATTTGTCTTATAATCAAATGAATAATTTAGCGAGTCTATCACCTATCGGCTCTCGTGGACTTGTTTGTTTACCTTTTGGTAATGGAGCAGAGCGTATTTTTCAAAACAGAAATATAGGTGCGAGTTTTGATAACTTAGATTTCAACCAACATAGTAAAGCTGATTTGATTCGTGCTGCCCAAGAGGGAATTGCATTTTCTATGGCTTATGGTATCGAAATGTTAAACGCAACAGGAATAAAAGCGAATAAACTGAAAGCTGGTTATGCCAATATGTATTTAAGTGATGTTTTTACATCCGCTTTAGTTAATGCTTCAAATGTTTCTGTAGATTTATTGGAGTCTGATGGGTCCTTTGGAGCTGCTCTCGGTTCTGGATTTGGCTTAGGCTATTATCATTCTGCCAAAGAGGCAATTTCTAAAATTAAACGAGTAAGTACCTGTGAACCCAAATTCGATTTGTTATCAAAAACTTTAGATGCTTATTCAAATTGGAAGGAAACAATTACCAAAAAGCTCTAAAAAGGCAAAGCCTCTCAATTTCTTGAGAGGCTTGTACCCAGAGCCGGAGTCGAACCGGCACGGGCTTGCACCCACGGGTGTTTGAGACCAGCGCGTCTACCAATTCCGCCATCTGGGCAATTAAATCAAACCAATTGGCCTAATTGCCCTGCAAAAGTAGGGCAAATTCATATGTAAATCAAGTCCTCGTAAAATAATAAATGATTTACTCGTATCTTAAAGCGTCTACAGGATCTAATTTAGAGGCTTTAAATGCGGGATAAATTCCTGAAAATAAGCCAACTAGAATACAAATAATTATTCCGACTGTCATCCATAACCAAGGAATAATAAAACTTGCTGCACCTGCACTTATTCCTTGTGCAATTAAGTTCCCTATTGGTATAGCTAAAATAATACCTCCAACTCCCCCAATTAAACATATAACAATAGCTTCAATTAAAAACTGTTGCAAAATTCGAAAAGGTGTAGCACCCAATGACTTTCTTATTCCTATTTCTCGCGTTCTTTCCGATACTGATACCATCATGATGTTCATTAGTGCAATAGCCGCCCCTAAAAGCGTTATAAAACCAATGACAAATCCTCCTAATTGTAAGCTAGATGTAATGCTTTCAAAACTTTTGGCTATTGAATCTGATCTGTCTATTGAAAAAGAATCATCTGCCGTCAATGGATCTTTACGAACTTTTCGCATTACCCCTCTAGCTTCTTCCATAAAATTATCTAGGTTTTCTACTTTTGTGGAAGATGTAGTAATATCAAATGTTAAGTTCCGACCCACAGCCATTTTTCGACCTGTTTCTAAAGGAACCATAACTATACGATCATCTCCCCCTCCCATCATATTTCCTTTTTTAGCAAGTAAACCAACTATTTTTAATTTTATTCCATTAACAATTATTTCCTGATTTAAAGGGCTTTTCTTTTCAAATAATTGCTCGATTACATCAACCCCCAGAATACAAACGTTCGTTGCATTTAAAAATTCATTAGTTGAAAAGCTTCTCCCACCTCCTATTTTATAACCTTTTAACTCAATTGAATTATCATCTATACCCCAAAGCCGGACATTGGGATTCGTTTTTTTGCTTTCGTATTTTACTATCGCATTACCAGAAACACTCGTCCTAAGTGAAACTTTCCCTTTTGCAAGAAATAATTGCTTATATCGTGTTGCCTGTCGGTAATCTATATTCTTAAATCGTTTTTCTTTTTGCCCTTCTCTTCGCATTTGATTTGCAGGTCGATTTCGAATATCAAATGAATTAGCTCCTAACCCTGAAAAGGAATTATCGACAGAACTTTGAATACCATCAATTGCTGTAAGAATACCCACCAGCGATGTAATTCCTAACGAAATTATCAAAGCCGTTAAAATAGTTCTTAGTAGGTTACCCTTAATAGACCTAAGGCCTTCTGCTATATTTTCTTTTATATTCATTTCAAATGCAATTTATCAAAAGGTTTTATGATTTGTCCGCCGATAGTAATTAGTAATTACCACTAATCATTTATAGTTGTACTACTTTAGTTTTCTAAGATAATAATCTTCGCCGCGGACAATAACTCCTTCTGACAAATTGAAATTTGTGCCCAATCTAACATCACCAGATTGTGGTTTAATTACTGATTTTGCAAAAAATAGATAGTCGGTCTCCTTGGGTACTACTTGTAAACCTTGCTCAAAAGGATTTATTGGGATTAATTTTCGACTAAAATTTGGGCCCCACAATGGATACTCATAGTCGTCATTAACAGTACCTAAGGCAACAGTTGCATTCTCCGGGACCAAATTCTCAAAATTAGCATACGCTTTGGATATATCAGGTCTAGAAATAGTTAGAGCTTCAATTCTAGTCATACTGAAAATAGATTGCTTAACAGTAGTACCAAAAGGTAGTGCTCTTAAGTGAAGTAAAATAGTTGATAATCCAGTTAAAGAAATTAGAAGTGATGATAGAATTAAAAATATTTTTCCAAGTTGATTAGTTTGAAATAATTGTTTTTCAGCAAGCCAATTGGCAATAATTGGAATAATAAATACCAATGTGCTAAGCATATACCGGCCTTTCCAAGGATCATAAGCTGCAGTATATGCAAGAGCAATTAAATGAAAAATATACGCAGCAAAGAAATAATAATAGATTCTTTTGGTGTTTCTTTTTCGTAAATACAAAAGTGATGGAATACAAAATATGATGAATATAATACCGTAGATTGGTGTTCCATTATAAAATTCCAAACGCCTATTGAAAGAAAAAGGAATTATTGTAAAAGATGTTTCATTTTCTAAACCTAAACTAAATTTTTGATCTATACGTTGAAAATACACTTTAATTTTTTTCTGACTTTTTTCAACAAAATCTATATTTCTTAATCCATCGAGATTTAAAAGATCAAACTGATATCGAATCAAATTTCTAGTTCCATGTTCCATTAATTTGTATAAATTTCCCGCTCGCTCAATTGATTGATGTTGAGTTGCCGTTTTAGGACCAATTGGGTGTCCATAATTTACATAATTGGCTAAATACCCAGTTGGCATTGTTATCGTTGAAAGAAAAATTATACCTGCAAGAAAGGTATGCTTTATCTGATATATCCAATTTTGAGATTTTAAGTTGATGAAAATATAAATAAGAATAATCGCCAATGGAATAAATGAAAAAACAAACGTTATTTTATGACTTAAGGCTATTGAAAAAGCAAGAACACTGAGGTATATGTAAATTGTTTTTTGAGTTTGTCTAAAACTAAATAGGAAATAAATTATTGAAATTAAATAAGCGGCTAATACAATATCGGTATCAGTAGATGTAGATTGAATAATAGCTATGGGGATAAATAAAAGTAAGGAAGAACAAAATATCCGCGTTACAAAAGGAATTAATAATCGTTTCAACACTCCATATGACCCAATAAAAAGAATCCAATACGCCGACATATTAGGCAGTTTAAAAAAATGTTCATTCCAGTTAGACATTAAAAATGGGTATACTTGAATGGAAGAAAAGGCTTTAGGATATGTATCTATGTTCCAATTTGTTCCAATAAAATGCTTGAATGAGCCATTTTGTAAAAAGTAAAAAATACGATTTAAATGCCCGGTCATGCTATCCCATTCATTTGGTGGCGTGTAATAGGTTAACGATAATTGAATAGAATGTATTAAAAGATAAGAAATTAATAGAATGGAAAATGAAGCTTTCTCCGTTTTTGTTGACCCAATATATACTTCATGTAATCTTTGAATCGCTCTACCAGTAACTTTAAATGATGAAGTACTTGTGTGCTCTTTTTGGAACAGGTTGGAAGTGAAAAAACTATGAAAACAAATAGACAAAAGAAATGGTAGAATTGACCAAGCAACAGTACTATCCCAAATTGTAAGTTCTGAGAGAATATAGCCAGTCATTATTATGATAGCAGTGTATAGAATGTAACCTATTACAAAAATATCCTCGAAATTTTTGTTGGATATTTTAGATGCAATTTTTATACATAGTAAAACAAACGATATGAATACTATGATATACATACGAAATATTAATATGATGAATTAACTATTTTTACTACTTCAAGAATTTCCGCATCTGTAATGCTAGCAGATAAAGGCAAACAAAGTATACGATTGGCTATATCTTCAGAAACAGGGCATGCTTGTTTTAATAAATAAGGCAATTCGTTTAATGAAGGATAAAAATATCTTCTCGGAAATATATTGGCTTCGTTAAGGCATTTAATAATGTGTAAAATGTGTTCATTGTTCAAACCAACTATTGGAAAATAGCTATAATTTCTTTCTACACTCGTATTCCATTGAATTGTTTGAACTTTTTTATCTAAGTTTAATTCATATAATTCACTTGCCTTTTTTCTATGATCCTTGATTTGATTAAAATGTTTCAAATTAACTAAACCCATTGCTGCATGAAATTCAGAGTTTTTTCCGTTAATGCCCGCTGATAAATATATGTCTCCCTTATGACCGAAGCTTCGTAGTTCGCGTACCTTTTCAGCCATTTTTTTTTCTTTAGTTATGACAGCTCCACCTTCTACCGTGTGAAATATTTTTGTAGCGTGAAAACTACATGTAGTTACATCTCCATAAGTGAAAATTGACTTTCCTTTATACTTCACACCAAACGCATGCGCTCCATCATAAATTAAAGGAATACCTGCTTTACTAGCAATTTCTTCTTGTTTTACTAAATCACCAGCATTCCCATAAACGTGTGTAGTTAATATTGCTTTTGTTTTGGCTGAAATTTTATTTTTGAGTTGAGAACTTTCTACAGTAAGTGAAATTGGATCAATATCAGCAAAAACTGGATTACAACCTTCCCAAATCAGTGCATTGGTTGTTGCACAATAAGAAAATGGTGTGGTAATTACATCTCCTATGACGTTACAAGCTTTAAGTGCTAATTGAAGTGCAATTGTTCCATTGCCAACAAATACAAGATTGTCAACTTCTAGAAATTCAGCTAGCTTTTTCTCTAATTCAAGTAGTAATGGACCATCATTTGTTAGGTGATTTGATGACCAAATTTTCTCTAAATAGTCAACATATTCTTTTAAATCAGGAAGATATGATTTAGTTACATGAAGCATATCTATAGCGTATTTGATATTTGTGTTAATGAAAAATCAAAATTTGGACGAACATATCCAGGCCATTTTCCATACCAGGAAGTATCAATTCGGTAATCAGCAATTTCAAAATTAAATATTTCCTCGAAATTGTGAAGGACAATAGATTTATCCTTTACAATCATAAATGATATAATATAACTTCCATCATTCATGAAATTTGAAGGGATTTCTGTCGATGCTTTAATGACACCCAAATCACAATTGATAGCCGGTGTACTGATATTAAAAATACATTCACCAGTACTTGCATAAACATGTAAACTAATATTCAAATTTTGATTATTAAGATTATTCCAAAATTCAATATCTAATGAAATTGAATTTCGAACATCCATATAGGTTTGATTTTCGAATAATTTTGGAGATAGAGCACACGATTTTAATCGAACAAACTTATTCCCTGGTGCTTGATCAAAACTTAAATAATTATGCTCATATACATTCTTTTGCATATTAGCCATATAATTATTTATTACCTCTCCTGTTTCACCAAATTGCTTTACTTTCCCCTTCTCCAAATGCAAGGTTTTATTGCATAAATTAGAAACGGCCGTCAAATTATGACTTACAAATAGAATAGTTCGATCATTTGCGGCGACTTCTTTCATCTTTCCCAAAGATTTCTTTTGAAAATCAGCATCACCTACCGCTAAGACTTCGTCTACTATTAATATTTCAGGGTTTAAATGTGCAGAAATTGCAAATCCTAAACGGACATACATTCCAGAGGAATATCGTTTAACCGGTGTATCTAAAAATTGACTAATTTGAGTTCCAGCGAAATCAACAATTTGATCAAATTGAGAAGTTATTTCAGCTTTAGACATTCCTAATATAGCCCCATTCAAGTAAATATTTTCTCTTCCAGTTAGTTCAGGATGAAACCCAGTACCCACTTCTAGCAGACTCGCAACTTTTCCCCTTACATTGATATGTCCGTGAGTTGGTTTCGTAATTCGACTTAAAATTTTCAATAAAGTAGATTTTCCAGCACCGTTATTTCCAATAATACCTAATTTATCACCTTTTTGTAATGAAAATGAAATATCGTCAACTGCCCAAAACTCTTCTTTTGGATTAGATTTAAAAAATTCTGAAATACCATTTCGTATCGATTTTGCCTCGCCTTGCTTAGCTAAATTATATTTTTTAGAAACGGATTCAACATCAATAATGTTCATATTACAAATGATCTACAAATGAATCCTCCCTGACATCAAAAATCCATAAACCAATAAAAAAGGTAACGATACTTATAAAAATGGCTACAAAAAGACCATTTACAGAATAAGTAGGATAATTTGGTATCAAACAAAATCGAAAAAATTCAACAAATGAAGCTAAAGGATTTAGCCATAAGTAAATTGGATACCAAGATTTTCCCATGAATTCATTGGAAGTATAAACTATGGGAGTAACAAAAAAACCATATTGTACTATCAAGGGTATTGCTTGTAGTAAATCGCGATATTTAATTGCAAATGAAGCAAAAATCAACCCAAGACCGAGACTAAATAATGTAGTTACTAACAAGGCTAATGGCAACAGAAAAATAGACTCAGTTATAGGCTGCTTTAAGCCAATGAGTAAAATTACATAAACGATAAGTCCCACAAGAAAGTCAACTAAAGTAACTGCTAAGCTAGAAATACAAATGATTAATCTAGGGAAATACACTTTAGAGACTAAATTACCATTGATTAATATAGATTGACTAATGGACTGAAATCCATTAGCAAAATAATTCCAAAAGAGAATTCCAGAGAATATAACTAACTGAATTGGATAGCCTGAGAAATCTTTAATATTTGCAACATTCTTAAAAGCAAATAAAAAAACCAACATAGTTGCCATTGGTCTTATTATGGCCCAAGCTATACCTAAAATAGTTTGTTTGTAACGGACAGAAATATCTCTTTTAGCTAGAATTACTAAGAGCTCATAATCCTTATTTATTTCTTTAAACTTGGTTATAAATTTATTCATGTAGCTATTTAGACATCATTTCCCTATAAATTCGAACTATATTTAAAATAAGGCTACTAAGAAAAATTCCAAGAATGATACCAATTAATGTAATAGGGCCATAAAAATGTCTTATACCAGCTGTGCTAATTTCGGGTTCAGATATAATTGTAAATAATGGGGTCTCTTTCGCTAGGGAAAATTTTAGATTGTCATAATTCCGCACAGACTCCAAATACATCCCTTGTAATTGTTGAGATGACAATTGAAGCCTCTCTGCAATAATACGTGCACGTTGAAAAATTATTTGTTGATTTTGATCATTATAATTAGCCAATTTACCTTGAGTATAGTAAAGTGCAGATCGTAGTGAATCTACACGTTTGTCCAAAATAATTAATAATTCCTGAGATTTCTTTGTTTTAGTATCAATGTAAAAATTCGTTACGGTTTTCAAATATAATCTTGCCCAAATATAGGATAATGTGTCATCACGTGTTTCAACGGTTAATGTTTGAAATGTAGATTTTGGATTATCATTGACAATAACCGTTTGACCTTTGAGAAAGTCATATAAAGCATCTAAAATATTTCTATCTTGAGATGATAATTTGCTTATTTCAGTTGATTTAAATCGATGGTTGTAAAAATCTGCTGGACGATTTTTCCATTCAAATTCATTAATTCTAGATTTTTCAAGAAAAATATTAGCAAATATCCCTTCTTTATTACCATAACGGACCTTAGTTAATAAAGCTTTCCTGAAAATAGATTTCGTTTTCAAAAGTTCCTTAAAATTTTCTCCACTAAAAAGTGAAGCATTACTGCCCATTCCGCCACCTAAACCGAAGGAACTGGCTAACTCTAGTAGTCCCCCACCATTACCCCCACTGTCACCATCTACTACAAAGACAATTTCTGTTTTAAAGTTTACATCTTGAATTTTATAATATTCATAGCCCCCGCCAATTAATAAACCAATAAATGCACCTATGGATAATACTTTTCTGTTTTCCTTGACATAGGGAATAACTAACAAACATTTTAAAACCAAACGTTTAAATGAAAATTGATCCTCTCGTAATTCCATATTTAATTTGCCGTTGCTTTTATAAGCGTGATAATACCGATTACACTTGTAACTGTACCAGTAAGAACTGAAACCAACTGGAATACTTGTTGAGCAGTGTTGACATTCTTAACATTTCTCGGTACTATAATTTCCGCTCCTCTTTCAATTTTAGGAAAATATCGAATAAATAGAACGTTCCTTGCTCGTTTGACAGATCCATTAGAATATAATACATAGGCCCTTTTTCTTGACGAATTAGCAGTAAATCCTCCTGCTTCTGAAATGAAATCTTTAAATGATTTTCCTTCATTATATTTTACGCTATTGGGATATAACACTTCACCTGTAACCTTTACTGTTTGAGGCTCCCTTGGTATATCTATAATATCACCTTCGTTCAAAAATAAATCTTCTTCCCCACCAGGGTTGTTTATAGCGGCTAAAAGATTAATACCAATTAATTCTGTGTTCTTAGTAGCAGATTCTTCAGTTCTAATTGAAACACCGTTAAAATTATTTTGTATTTGACTCAGTTGTTCCTTTTTTCTTGTCTTCTCGGACTCTGTTAATTGGTTTTTACGAATTAATTTAGCACCCTGAGGGTATGCCTGATTATTTAATCCACCGGCTCGGCTTACTAGTTCTGATAAGCGTTCGTCTTTTTTTTCTAATCCATAAACTCCAGGGAATACAATTTGCCCTTGCATGGTAACAAATTGTTGTAATTCGTAGTTGGGAGAAGTTCGGATAAACACTTCATCAAATGGCATTAATTTAAACGAAGATGCTGTTCCATCCAACTGAAGGTTCTTGCTAATTCCAAATTTAATTATTTCAGCAATTTGTGAATTGATTAATTTTGGACTATCAAGCCCTATATTTTTTTTCCTTCTTACTATCTCTACAAAACCTGTTGCAGCGGATTCTCGTAAACCACCAGCTTTTAGAATCAAATCCTCTACTGACATATTTTCAACGTATGGTAATGTAAGTTTTACTTGTCGGTTAATTAATGAATTACTAGTAGATTCAGATTTTAAATCATTAGCTATTTCTGTATCTACATCAATTTTTTCTTCTTCCTCCTCGTCATTTTGGAAATCTTGAAATTGATTATCATAACTACCCTGAAGTTGCCCCGTATTATTTTGTAAATAATTTGGCTGCTCGTCAGTTGTTAATTTTATACCTGCTTTTGATTTTTTCTTATCTGAATCTTTCGAATTGAAGGTTTTTTTTACAATGTTGATTTCACCATGTATCGTAACTGTATATTTTTCGCGTAAATCTAGAATTGAAAAAATTGAAATTTTATCCTCCCTTTTTAATTTGATATCCTTAGAATTATCTAGAATTACTTCTTTAAGATTTACCGAAAGATTAGTTCTAGATAAATCTTCATTAATTCGTTCAACTAATATTCGATCAAGAAATGCATCCTCTTTTAATCCTCCGGCACGTGAAATGATTTTTAGAAGAGATTCGTTTCCTTCAACAGCAAAATCACCAGGTCTGAACACCTCACCAATAACAGTGATTTTATTTTCAAATCTGTCTTTGTCAATTGATTCCACCTGAATTAAATCACCTGCCTGGGGATAAAATGAATTAAAAATGCCTGAATTTAAATCGATTAATTTCCTATCCCTATTTGTATATCTTGTAATTTTGACTAGATCTTTAAAGGCGTCTTCCGAAAATCCTCCACAAAAATTACTCAAAACGTAGTCTAAATTTTCATTAGGCAAAACTTCAAATAAAGCAGGTCGTTTAACTTTTCCCTTTACTTCAATTCTTGTTTTGTATACGCCAACTTTCACAATATCTTGATCTTGTAAGATCATATCATTTCGTTGAATACCGGTAGTTAAAAAGTCATACAAATCGAGTTTACCTACTAACTTTTTATTTCTTATTAATTGAATTTCTCTGAAAGTTCCATTCTCCGTCGGACCGCCTGCCAAGTATAGAACATTCATTATCCTTGCAAGTGAAGGCACGGAATATGTCCCAGGAAACATAACTTCACCTTGAATTGATACTCCAATTGTTCGAATATTGCCTAGAGATACACTTGCACTTAAGGATGTAGGTCCACTATTACTTGATCCTTGCTTTAATCCTATGAATATTTGGGATAGCTTGTTGATGATTTTGTTTTTTGCCTGGTCTATTGTTAAGCCAGCTACATAAACATTACCTATTCTATTTATTTTAACATAACCATCTGGACTAACTATCAAATTATAATGTTCTTCAGAATAACCATTAATATCTACGATTAGCTCATCTTCTGGACCTACTATATAATTAATTGGTGTTGCTATTTTTAAATTGGGCTCAAAAACTCCAATTTTATTATTGAAAATAGCATAGCCAAAGATTTTTTTTCTTAAGCTGACTAATGCAGTGTCGATATCTTCCGTCAAATCAGAAAAATTTCGATTTGTAATCAGACTGTCTCTTAATTTTTTCTGTTGGTTACTATACAATACTGTTCTTTTGGAACTGTTACTCGCTCCTTGTGGAGGCATGTTGTTATTAGAGAAATTAGAACGCATTAACAACTGACTTGGAATACCTGTCATGTTAGGTAACAACTGAGCTTTCAATTGGATACCAACAAGTAATAATAAAATTGCTAAGCAAAATTTTCTAAGCGCCATAATCTTATAAATTATCTTGAGAATAAGATGCGAAATAACGAAAAAAAGCGGAGCAATCCTTAACTTTATGAAATTCTTTCCTATCGTTTAATGATAAGAATAGGTTCTTAAAAGAGTTTAATAAAAGTCAAGAAAGAAATAGAAATATGGAAAATTTAGTCCCTGTTTATAATGATGATAGTATACGGTCATTAGATTGGAAAGAACACATACGTTTAAGGCCTGGTATGTATATTGGGAAATTAGGAGATGGATCTTCTGTTGATGATGGAATATATGTTCTCGTAAAAGAAATCATGGATAATTCTATTGATGAACATATGATGGGCAATGGCAAACATATTGATGTAAAAATTTCAGACCACAAAGTAGAAGTACGAGATTTTGGTAGAGGCATACCATTAGGTAAGGTTATCGACTGTGTATCCAAAATTAATACCGGTGGGAAATATGATTCAGGAGCATTTCAAAAATCAGTAGGTTTAAATGGTGTGGGTACAAAAGCAACAAATGCGCTCTCCAATTACTTTAAAGTTCAGTCATATCGAGATGGTCAAACAATGTGGGCAGAGTTTAGCAAAGGAGAATTAATTGGTCAATCTTTAAAGATTGAATCTTCAAACTCAAAAAGCGGTACATTTATTTGTTTTGAGCCAGATAATACAGTTTTTAAAAATTATCACTTTATTCCTCAATATTTAGATTCACTATTCTGGAATTACGCCTTTTTAAATGCTGGATTAACAATTAATTTTAACGGGCAAAAGTATTTTTCTGAAAAAGGTTTATTTGATCTTTTGTCGAAAAAAACAAATTCAGAAGAAAATCGCTATCCTATTGTTCATCTCAAGGGTAACGATATTGAGATGGCTATTACCCATAATAATCAATATGGCGAAGAGTATTATTCTTTTGTCAATGGTCAAAATACGACTCAAGGTGGCACACATTTAGCTGCATTTCGTGAAGCTTTAGTTCGCACAGTTCGTGAATTCTTCAAAAAAGAATTTGATCCATCTGATGTCCGGGCTAGTATTGTTGGCGCAATAGCTATTCGAGTTCAAGAACCTGTTTTTGAATCTCAGACAAAAACTAAATTAGGATCTACAAATATTTCACCAGATTCTTCTTCTCCGTCAATTAGGACATTTATTGGTGATTTCGTTAAAACTGAGCTAGATAATTATCTACATAAGAATCCATCTGTTGCAGATGCTATATTAAAACGTATACTTCAGTCTGAAAGAGAAAGAAAAGATATTGCTGGAATAAAAAAATTAGCTAATGAACGGGCTAAAAAAGCTAATCTACACAATAAAAAACTTCGGGATTGTAGGGTTCATCTTTCCGATGATAAAGCTGAATCAAAACTTGATTCGGTGTTATTTATAACAGAAGGAGATTCCGCTAGTGGAAGTATTACAAAATCAAGAGATGTTCAAACTCAAGCTGTTTTTAGTCTTAGAGGAAAGCCACTTAATAGTTATGGATTGACAAAAAAAATAGTATATGAAAACGAAGAGTTTAATTTACTTCAGCATGCTTTAGATATTGAAGATACACTTGATAATCTTAGGTACAATAAAATTGTTATTGCAACTGATGCTGATGTGGATGGCATGCATATTCGATTATTAATTTTAACCTTTTTTCTACAATTTTTCCCTGATTTAGTTAGAAATGGACATTTGTATATTCTTGAAACCCCTTTGTTTCGTGTAAGGAATAAAAAAGAAACTATTTATTGCTATTCAGATGAAGAACGCAGGAATGCCATAGATAAATTAGGCCCTAAGCCAGAAATTACGAGATTTAAAGGTCTAGGAGAAATTTCACCGGAAGAGTTTGGTACATTTATTGGTGAAAATATAAAATTAGAACCAGTTATTTTGGAGAAAGATTTTACCATTCCACAGTTATTAAATTACTATATGGGCAAGAATACTCCTGAAAGGCAAAAGTTTATAATCGATAATTTAAAAATTGAAAAAGATATAGAGGAAGCGTTATTTGCTTAATCATATTCGTTAATTTCTATTAATTGCTCTAATTCATTCACAATTTTATTATTCTTATTTTTGTTCGCTAATTTTATCCCTTTAAGCGCTATTGCCTTACCTAATATCTCTTTATTTGTATAATAAAGATATTCAGCATAGAAATAGTAAATTGGTTGATAATCTGCATGGATTTCTAATATATATTCTGCAATAGTTTCTAGATTAGTGAAATCCCCTTGTTTCTTATATTCAAAAGCCAACAAATAATAATTAAAGGGATTGTTTGGCTCCTTTTTTATTTCTTCTTCAATAAATTCTTTTCGGTTCATTTTATTATATTAAAACAATTTAGTATGCTTGCATAACAAAATTAAAATTATGAATATATTAGTTTGTATTTCATGTGTACCAGATACAACATCAAAGATAACATTAACTGATAATAAGCATTTCAATTATGATGGTTTGACCTTTGTTGTCGGACCGTATGATGATTATGCGTTATCACGTGCAATTGAACTAAAAGAAAGTAACAACGCTGAGGTTGTTGTTTTGCATGTAGGTAACATAAATTCAGAGCCATTAATCAGAAAGTGTTTGGCTTTGGGTGCAGATAGTGCCATACGAATTGACACCGATCCAAGTGATTCCATTCAGGTAAGTAATGAAATTAGTGATTTCGTTAAAAATAATCCATTTGATTTAATTTTAATGGGTAAAGAAACTATCGATTATGGTAATGGGCTAGTTCCTGGCTTAGTAGCGGCAAATTTAAATATTCAAGTTTTTAGTCCGGTTCAAAAGCTTTTAGTTGTTGATGATAAACTCGAATTAGAAGTAGAAACTTTTTCTGGTAAAGCTACTATATCATGTAATATGCCAATTGTTTTAGGTTGTCAAGAACCTATAGCTGAATGGAAAATACCGAATATGCGTGGAATTATGTCTGCAAGAACTAAGGAAATTAAAGTTTTACCGGCTAAAATATATAAATCTGATTCTTTACTTAAATTAGAATTAGTTGAAACCAAACGCAAAAGAATTATGATTAATTCTGAAAATGCGGAAGAGTTGATTGATATATTATTTAAGATTTAATTGTATGAAGAAAGTAGCCTTATTTGTCGAATTTAATGATGAATATTTAACAGATAAATCTGTTAATCTATTTAGTAAAATAGTTAGTTTAGATATTGGGGAGATCGTGATTTATACATTTTCTAAATGTTCTATTTACAATTTGCCAGATTCACTTAAAACGGAATTGGTTTTTATAGGTTCAGACTCTTCAATTAATATAATTGATAAAGATACAGTCTCAATTATAACATCAGATTTCAAAAAAAGAAACATAGATATAGTGTTTGCATTAAAGTCTTTTTTAATTGATAGCTTATTGTCTCAGCTTGCTTATAATTTAGAATTCAACATAAAATCACAAATTATTGATTTTTATAAAGAGAACGATAATTTAATTTATTCATCAAGTGTTTTTAACAATAAGTCAATTGCTATTTACAGCGGTTCTTTACGTACTTCCATTTATATAGTAAGTAATAACTTTAATCCAAGCAACTCCCCTTCTAGTTTCAATATTATTGAGTTTGTTCCTTGTCAACTAAATACTTTAAAACATAATTTTAACGTTTTATCTTTTGATTCTGTATCAAATAAGGTTTCACTTGCTGATGCTCAGATTGTAGTGGGAGCTGGACGTGGGCTAAAGGATCCAACTAATTGGGCTATTATTGAAGAATTATCATCCATTTTAAATGCAGCTACTGCTTGCTCAAAACCTGTTTCGGATCTTGATTGGAGGCCTCATTATGAACATGTTGGGCAGACCGGTGTTAAAATAGCGCCTTCAGTTTACATAGCTTGCGGAATATCGGGAGCAATACAGCATTTAGCGGGTGTAAATTCATCAAAAACAATAGTTGTCATAAACAACGATCCTGATGCTCCTTTCTTTGCTAACGCAGATTATGGTATTATTGGTGATGTTTTTGACATCGTTCCTAGACTAATAAATAAATTAAAAAATCGCTAATTAAAGGAACCAAATTTGGTATATTTGTTGCCTAAATCATTCAAATTGCCCGTATATCATACCTTGCGAATAAATACGATTGCTCCTAGTTCTGTAGCGGCTAATTCTTATGTAATCGTGTTACAAAGTATTGAACTCTCAGATTTGTCTTTCCCCATTGTAATTGGTAATCAAGAAGCTCAATCGATTTCAATATTTATAGAGGGTATTTCTATTAAAAGACCACTTACACATGATTTGATTTTTCAAATTTTACTTTCTACTCGAACAGATTTAGAATTTGTGGAAATTACTAGTTTTAAAGACGGGATTTTTTTTGCTGAATTACATTTAATTAATAATAATGTGAATACGGTTGTTGATGCGAGACCTTCGGACGCAATAGCAATTGCAATAAGGTTTAAAAAAGAAATACGCATAAATATAGATTTATTAAATTCTATTGGATTTAATTCAAATCAAGAAATTAAAGTTGATACAGATGGATTGAACGCGGATATTTATCAATCTAAATCAAAGTCTGAATTAGAAAAGGATTTGTTATTAGCTTTGACAAATGAAAACTATGAAGAAGCAGCGTATTTACGTGATCAAATTGAAAAATTGAATTCAAAAGAATGAAATATAATAAAGTAAAATCATCATCAACAAGCTCCATGATGATCGCTGCAATAGCTGGATTATCATTTATTATGGGTTTGTTTTACTTTCTGTTCCTTGGAGCAAATTCATGGGGAAATCATTTAAAGTCTCAAATAAAAGTATATGTTTATTTAGATGATTCGTTAAATAAAAGTCAAATTAATGAGACTATTTATAAATTAAAATTAGATACATTTATCAATAAAACTGATGTAAAATTTGTTTCTAAGGAACAAACAGCTAAAGATTTCTTGGCTTCTTCACATGAAAATTACGAGGAACTATTAGGAGATATGAATCCATTTAAAAATTTAATTATACTTGGTATAAATGATAGTTATTTGTCAACAAGTAGTGTAAATAGTTTAGTAAGGAAAATTAAATTAATGCCGGGGATTTTCGACGTTAGCTACCCTTCAAGTATATTGTTCGATTTAACACCTAAAATTAAACTCATTACAAGTATTGTTTTGCTTCTCATGATTATTCTTAGTTTGTGGATATATTTTCAATTTTTGGGTTTTGTTAAATTGCAAATTCATTCAAATAGAATACTTATCAAATCAATGCAATTGTTAGGTTCAACAAATAACTTTATACAGAAACCTTTTTTAACTAAATCATTACGGTTCGGAATTATTGGAAGTATTTTGGGTATATTATTAATTAATGGATTAGCCTTTCTTATCACTTTGCAGATTCCAGAAATTCAAATAATTATTTTTAATTTAAATGTTCAGTTAATCTTTCTTGTTTCTAATCTAATTTTTTCATTGATTTTTAGTATTATCAGTACCTTTTGGGTATTAAATAATTACTTAAAAAGTTCACTCACTAATTTAATTTAAGATGGCATCAAATGATAAAAATAATTTACCACTTAATTCGACAAGTATTAAAATTTTAGTGGTTGGAATATTGACTATGTTTATTGGTTTTTTTGTAATGACATTAGATAAAGAGCTATTTGGTTTTGGATTTTTAGGAATAACATTAGGCCCATTATTAGTTTTATTAGGTGTCTTTATTCCGATTTTTTCACTATTTACTAAGAAGTCTAATGATTGATTTTTACCAAGCAATTATTCTTGGTGTAATTGAAGGACTAAGTGAATTTCTGCCCATTTCCTCAACTGCACATTTAATAGTTGGCGAGTTATTATTATCGATTAAGCCCTCACCATATTTGAATTTTTTTACAATATTTATTCAATTAGGGGCCATTTGTGCAGTTCCTATTTTGTTTTTTAAACGTCTAACAACTTCTTTAAACATTTATAAATCTGTTATCATTTCTTTTATACCCGCTGTTATATTAGGGTTATTGTTAGATGAATTTTTAGAAAATCTTTTTCAAGGCTATTGGTTCATATGTGTTAGTTGGATTATTGGTGGGTTTATTCTGGTGTTTATTGATCAGTGGATATCTGGAAGTAAAGACGATAAAATTGATGAAATGAGCTATCTACAATCAATTAAAATTGGTTTGTTTCAATGTTTAGCAATGATCCCTGGGGTATCAAGATCAGGTGCATCAATTATAGGAGGACGCCTGGCTGGATTGAGTCACCAAAATGCTATTGAATTTTCGTTTTTATTAGGTATACCAACAATTCTGGGTGCATGTGCAAAAAAAATATTTGATTACCGTAATGATATTGAAGTTTTCGCTTCAGGCAATAATGTAATTTATCTTGGCGTATCGTTTTTTGTATCTTTTATAGTTGCTTTTTTTTCAATAAGATTTATGATAAACTTGGTAAATCAGTATGGATTTAAATATTTCGGATATTACAGAATATTTATAGGTTTAATATTCGGAATTTATTTATTGTGGAGATAGAGCGTTTAGAAAATCAATTTTATTTAGTTGATAAGCCATCAACATGGACATCATTTGACGTCGTTAAAAAATTGAAAGTTATCGGAAAATTTAAAAAAATAGGTCATGCAGGCACATTAGATCCTCTTGCAACTGGGCTTTTAATTATTTGTGTTGGTAAACACACAAAGAAAATAGACTACTTTCAAAATATGCCAAAAACCTATATAGGGGAACTTATTTTTGGAAAAACCACACCATCAATTGATTTAGAGACTGAATTTAATGGAGAATTCCCTATTTCACATATAAGTGAATTAATGATTAAAGAAACCGTTTTAAATCATTTTATAGGAGAAATTAAACAGGTTCCTCCTATATATTCTGCCATAAAACTTGATGGTAAACGATTATATAACTATGCACGTTCTGGTGTAGATGAATCAAAGCTTGTCATCAAAAGTAGAGATGCTATAATTTATGATTTTGAAGTAGATACACTTAAGTTTCCAGTGGTTAGTTTTAAGATTACTTGTTCCAAAGGAACTTATATACGTAGTTTAGTGAGAGATTTGGCATTAACATTAAATTCTGGTGCATACTTAAATAAATTAACTAGGACTCATATTGGTACATACAGCCTTGCTGATGCACAGGACATTAAGAATTTTGATCAATCAATTTATGAGGAGATATTCTAGTGTAAATCAATTAAGTAAAGAAACGTTTGAAGGTTGTGTTTTATCGATTGGTATGTTCGATGGCGTACATTTAGGTCATAAGCAAGTTATTGATACTTGTTGTCGTATTGCTCAAAAAAATAATTTAAAATCCGTTTTAATTACATTTTCAAACCATCCATCAGAGTATTTATCTTCTGATATCAATGTAAAATTATTGTCTACATTGGATGAAAAAATTAAACATTTAAGCAATACATTACTTGATATACTAATTGTTCTCCCTTTTGATTTAAAAATGGCTAGTTTATCAGCTAAAGATTTTATTGAAAATATTCTTATAAAAAAGCTTAATTGTAAAGTGATAATATTTGGATATGACAACCATTTTGGAAAAAATAGACAAGGTTCTCCTGAGTATATTAATTTTCATTATGGGGAAAAAATTAAAACTATCGTTGTTAAAGAAAAAAAGATTAATGCTGAAATCATAAGTAGTAGTCGCATTAAAGAACTAATTGATATTGGAAATATTGCCTTAGCTAATCAATTTTTAGGTTATAATTATACGGTGCATTCAGAAGTTGTACATGGGAATAAATTAGGAAGAACAATTGGATTTCCTACAGCTAATTATGATTTGAGAAAAAATACAAAGGTTTTACCTTGCCCAGGTGTATATCTAACAAATAATATTTTAGAGACTCATGATGGAATCAAAAATATAATTGGATTAACTAATGTAGGCTATAAGCCAACTGTTACGAGTAGTACAAATTTATCAATAGAAACACATTTAATAGATTTTGATGCAGACATATATGGCTACAAAATAGAGTCGCAATTTATTTGCCGAATTAGATCAGAAAGAAAATTTAATTCATTAGATGAATTAAAAACGCAAATTATACTAGATAAAAAAGATGCTTTAGATAATTTAACAAAGATTCATGTAGCTACCTAAGAATGTTATTTCGTCTGTTTTTTTATCAATTAACTGTTGAATCTTAGTATCTAATTTATTTCCTTCAATATCTATAAAAAACCAGAATTTAAATTCATTTGTGTCTTTTTGTGGCCTAGATTCTATTTTCAATAGATTAATATCTGCATCTTGGAATTCCTGTAATAATTTTAATAATGTACCTGGTTGATTATCGTTTTTCAGTTTTACAGCTAAGCTCGTTTTATCTCTGTTGGTTTTTTTTAAATTTTCTAATTTTGAAAGGATAACAAAACGTGTTTGATTCGAATCATTATCTTGAATATTGTCAAACAATATTGGCAAACCATAAATTTTTGCGGCAATGTGAGAACAAAGTGCTGCGGAATACTTAGTCTCCATACCAAGTTTGGCTGCCTTTGATGTTGAATCTACATGTACAAAAAAATCATCCTGTTTATTAGCGAAGTAATCTTGAAGAAATCCTTGACATTGGTTAAATGCAATATCTTTAGAAAATATTTGCTTTATCGATTGAATAGATTCCTCTTTCGTTGCCAAACAAAAATTTACTGCAATAATAATTTCAGAAATAATAAATAAATTTCTTTCACGTAGTAGGTCCAAACTTTCTTTAACCATTCCCTCTTGATTATTTTCAATAGGTACTATGCCATATTTAACTCTCCCAGTTTCTACTGAATCAAAAATAGATTTAATGCTTGGTAGCGAAATATAATCAGCTACAGCACCGAATCTTGATTCAGCTGCTTGATGAGTAAAACTTCCTTCTGGCCCCAAAAATGAAATTAATTCTGGTAATTCAAGATTTCGTGAAACACCGAAAATTTCAAGGAAAATAGCTTCAATAGCTTCATTACTTAATTTACCTCGATTGTTTTTAATCAATCTATCTATAATTTCTTTTTCTCGATCAGGATGATATATTAAACTTTTAGATTCCCGCTTAATAACACCTATTTGGTCAACGATTTCCATTCGTTCACTTAACAGTTGTAATATGTTGTCATCAATATTATCGATTCCTTTTCTTAACTCATCAATTGCACTCATCTAATCATGTTTAGAATATCAGTATAAATTTAGTAATTTTGATTGAATAGCGTATTTTATTTAAAATTATTCCCAATTATTAAAGCTTATAAATGTCAAAAATTAGAATATTATTTTTTACAAATAATTTAAAGAGAACTGGCTCAGAGGTAGTATTATTTAATCTAATATCTAAATTAGATCCAGTATTATTTCAAATTGGTATTATTGCATTAAGTGAACAGGGCGAATTAATTAATGAATTACCTTCTCATATTACTAATCATAGCTTAAAGACTGAATATAATCTCTTTAATAAAGTACAACATTATATTGGTCAGGATTTATTGTTATCTCAACTCAAAAGGATACAAGATGAGAACAAATATTCCGTATGGTATATAAATAGCTTAACCCCTGCCCACGTTCTAAAATATGCTCAATATTTTAAGGTAAAAACCATTTGTCATATACATGAACTAGCATCGAATTATTCATATATAACTAGTCATGTTTTTGATCTTATACTTAATTCTAATATAATTATTGCTTGCTCTCAATTAGTATATGAAGAAATTAGTAGTGTATATAATGGACACTTGCAAATAGTAAAATCTACAATTGATTTAGATTATATTGATAAACTTAATTTGAATAGCACTCAATCTATCAATAATGATATCATTATATTATGTGCGGGAACTGTCTCCTATAGAAAAGGCACAGATTTATTCATTCAAGTAGCAAATAAATTAGTTGATAGAAAATTTAAATTTGTTTGGGTTGGTCAATTTTCTAATTCCGGATATTCATCATGGATTAAAAAAACTCATAAAAAATTATCCAATAATAATGTTGAGTTTATCATTCCCAAGAATCAAAAAGAATACTATAACTTAATTAAGAGTTCTAGTGTATACTTTTCTACTTCAAGAGAAGAATCTCTAGGTTTATCAATGCTTGAGGCCATATATTTAGGTAAACCTGTTATTGCATTAAATTCAGGGGGCGCTTCACTATTAATTGATGATACTAATGGCATGTTAATAAACTCATTTGACATCAAATCAATTTCAGTTGAAATAGATGATTATATTCAAAATAAATTAGAATTATTCGATTCAAGTTTAATTCACAGTGTTTTAGACAATTATAATCAATTAGTTGAATTTAATCATTGGCAGGATCTTCTGAAGAAAGTTGTTCTTTAATTTTCTTCTCATCCATTAATTGTAATCTTTTGATTTTATCAATCTTTGTAAATTTGATTCTATCTACATTCCTTATCCTTTTAGTTAAAAGAAAAGCTAATGTACAATAGGTACTAAATAGCAATATTGTTGTGCCTATAAATTCATAGTTTGTGAATTTGGGGAGAAATACAAAATATGCTAATAACAGTAGGCAATTACCTCCTACTAACAATAAAGTAGCAGCCATATGGGATATACCTTGGTCGATCAAAATATGGTGCAAGTGATTTCTATCACCTTCAAATGGTGACTTTAAAGCTAGTAGGCGAACTATAAACATTCTTAATGTATCAAATAACGGCAGAATTAAAATTAACATGGCTAAAATAGGTGCATCATTACCTAACTGTGGATTATATAAATAGTCACTATTTAAAATAATATATTTAACTGCAAAAAAAGATAGCAGAAAGCCGACAATTAGTGAACCAGTATCACCCATAAAAATTTTATTTTTTATAGACCAATTGTATCTTAAGAAACCAATTAACGAGCCAGCTAAAGAAAAAGCTAAGGTTGCATGTGCAAAAAGACCTAAATTGAAAAATAAATAACCAAAACAAATTGATGCCATAACTCCCACAGTTCCTGCTAAACCATCTATACCATCAAGTAAATTGATAGCATTAATTAAAGAAATGAAAATGAATGTTGTAAAAATTATACTCAAAAAGTAAGGTATATTATTAACGCCTAGTAAACCATAAAGTGAATTAATTCTCAAATCTCCTAGTGTAATCAATAGAACAGAAGCTGCGATCTGAATTAATAGTTTTTTCTTTGGAGAAAGAATTAAAATATCATCTTTTATACCGAGAAAAAATAGAATAATTAAATCAGCAACAGCTAAATGTATTTCATGGCCTTCGTAAGGATTGTCCCAAATAAAATAACTAATCAATGTAGCAGCAAATATGGCTACTCCCCCAAGTGTTGGTGTCAATGTCTCATGTGAACTTCTCAGCTCTATTTCAGCCATTAAATCTTTTAATTTTGAAATATTTATTATGACGGGGATTGAAGCAATAGATATTATTAATGAAATAATAAGTGATGAAATTATTTGAAATTCTTTATTCTCAAATAACATTATATATTCTTTCATATGGCTTTATCTATAACAATCCGATTTTTAATTTTATTAGCGGGATGTCCTTGATTAATTGTATAAGATTCTAAGTTTCGACTTGCTACTGAATGTATATTTAATACAGCATGCGTTTCAATATGAACACCTCCAACTACAATGCTTTTTGCACCTATCCAAACTCCATCTTCAATTATTATTTCTTTTGAATTTAATGGGAAATCAATTTGGGTATAATCATGATTTCCTGTGAGTAATAGTGCTCCTTGAGAAATACATACGTTATTGCCAATATGTACAGATGAAATATTATCAATCCAACATGATTCGCCTAACCAAACGTGATCACCAAGTGATAAAAGCCAAGGAAATTTGATTTTTACCCAAGGTTTAATAATAGCAATTTTTCCAACTTTAGCGCCAAAAGACCTTAAAATAAATACTTTTAGATTATTGGGATATGGTATATTAGTAAGGAAAAAGATATTCGAGCAAATTAACCATAAAAAATATTTAAGTTTTAAGGAAAAACTATTAAATATTACATGGTTGTAACGTGAAAAATCTACTTTATTCATCAATCTTATTTAAATAATTAATAATCTCGCTATCATTAAAATTAAACGTAAACTCAATTTCATAAACTTTGCAGTCAACTAAAAATCTATACCAGAAAACTTGCAACGCATTCCACATTAGTCCAGGATAACCGTCAAGAATACCTAATCTTAATATATATGAATATAAAAATAATAAAATAGGACGTAAAAATTTAGGTAATCTGTTATATATACTTTTTAGATTAAATAAAATTATATCTCTATTTGAAGCCTTTTCTTCATTTTTATATGAACGAATATATTTTTCTTTCAAGATCTCAATTGCTTCTCTATTTGCATATAAATTATGCTTCTGAGTCCACCAAGTCAAATTGTTTAAATTTTTATCGAAAAATACTTTATTTAATTTTAGTGTATTTGGGTGTTTAAGCACAATCTTTTCGTCCATCCATTTTTCGTTGGAAAAACCTTCACCTTTTCTCCAAATCCTCAATAACCACATTGGATTTAAACTACCAAAATTTAATTCTTTACCAAAAAAAATGACTTTTCGGTTAATATAAAAACCATTAACTTGACTATTATCATGTACTTGTAAAGTATGCTTTAATTCATCTATTAGTGAATTTGAAATGATTTCATCCGCATCAATACGCATCATCCAAGTTGTATTAAAGGGATTCGTATCTATTGCAAAATTAATTTGTTTGGAATGATTGATGAATTTATTTTGCTTGAAAATTATATTTTTATCAGTCAAAATTGCTAATGTAGAATCTGTTGAAAAAGAATCAACAACATAAATTTTATTTGTAATCTGCGAAATATTTTCAATTAAACGTTTTAAATGAATTTCTTCATTAAATGTTAATACTATTATTGACAGATTAGGAATCATTTTTTAAGTTAATATCTGATGAATATATTGATTAGCAACAGTTTCTATTTTAAATTTATCGTTAAATAATTTTATTCCATTTTTCTTAATAGACTCTCTTAAATCTGAATCTGAAGCAATTAGAGTCATTTTATCTTCAATTGATTGTATATTAAGATCACATATGAGCCCAGCCTCATACTCTTTAATATCATCTGAAAAACCAATAGTATTACTATAGATTCCTGGAATTCCATATCCAATTGCTTCCAATGCTGCTATGGAAAAACCTTCTGAATACGATGGAAGAATAAATACATTGCATTTTTCTAATAAGTAAGTTTTTTCCGTATTTTTTACTGGCTCAAGTAAATGAATTGAATTTGTATTACCAACACCCTCAATTTTGAATAATGTTTTTTTTATGACTGCTTTGTATCCATCATCAGGCCCTACTAATAAAAGCTTAGCCTTAAGATTATATTTGCTTTGAAATTCAATAAACGCCGGAATTAATAAGTCCAGCCCTTTCTTCTTATTTAACCTCCCCAAATACAAAAACACCATATCAGAATCTAATAAGATCGTATCAATTTTTGCCTTAAAAATATTGTCAATGATTTTTACACTTTTTTCTATAGCCAATCCATTAGGAATATATACTAATTTAGAGGATAAAAATGGAAAGTTTGATTTAACAAATTCTAATTCATTTTTACTAATAATGTGTATAAAATCGGCTTTACTAAGGCACCATTTTTGAATTATAATCCAAAATATTTTTTTTGAAATGATTGATTTACCCAATACATAATCATCCAAAAAACCATGAAGTGTTATAATTTTCTTTGCTTTATTCGGTATAATATATGGAAGTATAGAACCAAAATTCCATAATCCATGAGATATTATAAAATCAAATGCTAATCTATTATTCAAGAAAGTGTAAAAAAGTTTCCATGAAAAATCAGGTAATAGTTTAGCAAAAAAAGATCTTTTGAAAATAAATAATCGTTGGTTACAAGATAAATAATAGTTGTTTTGGCTAGTAGAAGGAGTAGAATATATATGTTGTTCTATATTGTGTCCATTTTGTATTTTAGAATGCGAATATATGACACTGGGGGGACCACCAGTTTCCCAAGTATAATTACATAAATGCAAAATTCTTTTCATTTAGTTAACACATTTAAAGGCACTAACAAACTCTCTAATAAGTTTGGATTCATCATATATGGATGAAATTTTTTTATTTAAATCTTTCAATGAATCATTTAATAATAATGAAGCAATGTAATCCTTAATTCGAAAATAAGTTAAGTTAGGGCTATCAAGGGTAAAATTAAACTCATCAATTACTAAACCATTAAATCCATTTATTATTAAATCATCTGCGCAGCCACAAGCACTAGAGCAAATTACTGGCAAACCATATTCTAATGCTTCATTCGCCACCATCCCCCAAGTCTCATTTAGCGAAGGTAATATAAATGCAGTTGCTGACTCATAAATTGGGCCTAATTGATCCCATTTTATCGCCCCCTCCAATACTAATGGTAACTCTTCCTTAAAAACTATTTTTTTAAAAATTGCTAGTTGACTTCCGTCACCCACTATTCTAATTTGACAATTAAAATTATCGTTTTTAAATAGTCGGCCTAAATTTATTAAACTTTCAATATTTTTTTCCTCAGAAAGCCTTCCCACAAACAATATATAGGGCACATTATTTGAGTAGGTACTGTTTGCATACAAATGGAATTTTGATCGGTCAAACGTATTCAAATACGAGTGTATTTGCCTCTTCTTTACTCCCAATCTATATAGATAATCATTTGATTTTAATCCATAAGACAAAAAGCCATCAGTTAAACTAATTAATACATTCTTATATGTATTATATATTAATTGAATTACACTAAATGAATGAAGTCTGTCAGAATGAATAGATTCATTTGTCATTAATGTTCTAATTCCTAATACTTTTGCTAAAACGAGAACTACAATAGTCCCAATTTCCGCATAACCTGTTAAATTAATAACGTCTGGTTTGAATTTTAATATAAATTTTATCCAAAGAAAAGTAGTTCTTAATGGATTAGAGTCCTCTAGACTAGTTTCATTAAGCAAAACATACGGGTAAGTGTAATTGAAATTGGAAAGATTAAAATCAATAATATTTAATCTGCTTCTTTCGCAAATTGAAGATTGAAGTACTAATAATTCATCAGAGGATTTTTCGAAATCTTCATATATCCCTTGAAAAATAACTGATTTATATTGGGTCCAAAGTTGATTGTGTAGAATTAATACTTTCATAAAAGTTTCTTGTCATTATACTCGATTCCTAAAAAACGAATTAGAACAATGTAAGTAACCCAAAAGGAAAAGTCTACAGGCCGCCCGGCGACAAATGTAGCCACCAATGTATGAATGTAAAATAAACCTATAAATACTTGAAATACATTACGGGAACTGAGCGCCTTAATGCAAAAATAGAATATCAATGAATTAAATAAAACAAAAGTGAAAAAGCCAAGAAAACCGAAATTGATAAAGGATTCTAAAATAGGGATATCTATGTATCTCTTTTTATATCCATGACCTAAAATAAATCCCCAAGGATCATTCTTCCATAGATTTAAGAAATAATTAATATTTACAACTCTCCCCATAGCGGACTCATCAAATTCACTTGATTTACCAAGACTAAGTCCTGTATTAACTGCTCTTAAAAATAGGGTTTGAAACGAATTGAAATAATTAGTAACTAATTTCCAAAACTTAAATTTTTCTTCAAAATAAAGTAATAATGAAAATAATATACCGTAGTATATTAGAATATAAGTTCGAATATTAGAAAAAACATTTCTCCACTTTAGAACATATATAATCATTAAAATAAGAACTACGCCAAGTGACAAAATAGTGGCCCTAGTTTGAGTTATAACTATAACGAGCAAACTAATAAGCATATTAAAGTGAGCCAATATTCTCGTGTAATATTTATCACCTAAATATAAGTTGTTGCCATTGTAAATAAGTAGTAACACTGAAATTATAAATCCCGCTAATCCATTTCGACTATAAACTTGAGGATTTCCAGTGAATTCTCCCGAATTGCTCTTATATTGAACAGTAGCTCTAGAGCCCAGAACAAACTCAGGATTTGTATAAATTGAATATAATAGGGCTAAACTTGTAATTAAAGTTGTAAATAAAATTAGAGTAGGCAAATACTTCTGAACTTCGTTATCAACTCGAAGTAAAAATAAAAAAAAGAAAAAAAGTAAGAAGAAATTAATACTATCTATGGCAAAGGAACGACCTTCCATATTATAGATAAAGAAATATAATAATGCTTGACAAAAAAAAGCTCCCCCTACTTGTAGTAAAATGATATTTGGTTTAAATCCAATTTTTACATGTGTAGAAGTATACAATAAAAGAATACCAATACTATAAACTATACCAGTAAAAATTGACCCTCCACCCAAACCAACATAAGCCTTTAAGAAATAAATAAGTGGGGGTAAAATCCAGAGAAGTAGGATTCCAAATGAATTCTTAAGTAAAGTCAACTTTCTCCCTAACAAAATGGTAGATATTATAGCAATTAATGCAAATTAAATAAGCCAATTTACTAGTGATTCCGTTTGGATTCGAACCAAAGACCTACTGCTTAGAAGGCAGTTGCTCTATCCAACTGAGCTACGGAACCTAAAATAAAATAAAAAGCCAACTTATGTACAGTGTAAAACACTCGCTCATAAATTGACTTTTGTCGGGGTGGCAGGATTCGAACCTACGACCTCTTGGTCCCAAACCAAGCGCGATACCGGGCTACGCTACACCCCGAAAATTGACTGCGGAGAGAGAGGGATTCGAACCCTCGGTACCGTTACCAGTACGCATGTTTAGCAAACATGTCCTTTCGGCCTCTCAGGCATCTCTCCTAGCATTTAAGAGAGGACAAAGGTAGTAAATTAATTTAGTATATGAAATTTATGCTGAAAAATTATTTGGCCATTAGGTCAAAACTAGAGATATTTTTACCTTCTAAATTACTTTTTCCCATCAAATATATGTCCATATTTCTGGCGGCCTCACGACCTTCAGAAATCGCCCAAACCACTAAAGATTGACCACGTCTAGCATCTCCTGCGATGAAAACTTTCTCATTATCAGACTGATATGTTGCACTTGCAACTAAATTACCACGCTCATCTGACTTCACTCCTGCAGCCGTTAACTGCTCGAATAAGTCGTTATGGTCCGTGTGTAAAAAACCTGCAGCAATAAGTGCTAAATCACATGGTATCTTTCTGCTATTAATAACCTCTTGCTCCATTTTTCCATCTTTCATTTGGTAAACGATATCCCCAATTATCAAAGCTTCTAATTCACCTTTATCATTTTTAACATATTCTTGTAAGGCAATCGACCATAAACGCTCTACACCTTCATCATGCGAGGTAGATGTGCGTAACATAGTAGGCCAATTAGGCCAAGGAGTAGTTGAAGCTCTATCTATTGGAGGTTTAGGCATTACTTCAATCTGCGTTATAGAGGCCGCTTTATGCCGATTAGAAGTACCTACACAATCAGAACCTGTATCTCCACCACCAATTATAACCACATGCTTTCCTCTAGCATAAATATTGTTATTTCCATAGACTTCACCTTTATGGTTAACCTCTAGAGGTATAGTAGCATTACGCTTATTCTGTTGAGATAAAAATTCCATAGCTGGATAAATACCTTTTGCATCGTCTCCTTTTGCAGAAATAAATCGAGGCACTGTACTACCTGTAGATATCAAAACCGCATCAAAGGTATTAATTAGATTAATTAATTTTTCGGTTGTTCCGATATTTGCATTTGTTATAAAGGTAATACCCTCTTTCTTCATCATATCCACCCGACGTGAGACAACTGACTTATCTAATTTAAAATCAGGAATTCCATAGCGCAACAAGCCTCCAATTTGATCAGCACGTTCATAAACGCTAACTAGATGTCCTGCTTTATTCAATTGTGCTGCAGCAGCCAAACCTGCTGGACCAGAACCAATAACAGCAATTTTTTTTCCACTACGTATTTTAGGAATAAATGGAATTACCCAACCCTCTGAGTAAGCCTTTTCAATAATAGATTTTTCAATTAATTCAATCGCAACTGCAGGTTTATTAATGCCTAATACACAAGATGACTCACAAGGAGCCGGACAAATTCGTCCTGTAAATTCAGGAAAATTATTAGTAGTACTTAGAATATCATAGGCATATTTCCAATTTTGCTCATAAACAGCATCATTAAATTCAGGTATAATATTACCTAGCGGACAACCATTATGACAAAATGGCGTACCACAATCCATACAACGACTGGCTTGCGCTTCAGTGTCCGATGTAGTATTCGGTTGTTCAATTTCTTTATAATCATTAACACGCTCAGAAACTGCTCTTTTAGGAGCTAATTTGCGGTCAATTTCCAAAAATCCGGTAGGCTTTCCCATTCTATACTATTTTAATTCTACTTGAATATCTTGATACACTCTATCTTTGTCAGCTAAAACATCAGAAATAGTTAATTTCCGAGAGCTTAAGGCATTCTTATAATCAACAGGCAATACCTTCTTAAATTGACTAGCTAATGCATTAAAATTATCAAAGACTTGTTTACCTTTAACTGAAGCGGTTAAAGCAACGTGCTTTTCTAAAAACATCAGGATGATACTCTTATCCTCCGGTGTTAATTCTGTGATTTCTACCATTTCGCGATTCACTTTGGCATCGAACTTATTCTGTTCATCCAAAATATACGCAACTCCACCTGACATCCCTGCTCCAAAGTTCCGACCTGTATTACCTAAAATAATAACTAAGCCACCTGTCATATACTCGCAACCGTGATCTCCAATTCCCTCTACAACAACTTTAGCGCCTGAGTTTCGTACACAAAAACGCTCTCCAGCCATTCCAGCTAGATAAGCTTCTCCCGAGGTTGCACCATAAAAGGACACATTACCTATAATAGAGTTCTCAGAGGCTTTAAACGATGCTTCTGGAGAAGGATATACCACAAGAGTAGCACCGCATAATCCTTTACCTACATAATCATTTGCATCTCCTTCGATTTCAAATTTAACGCCTTTAACCGCAAATGCACCAAAAGATTGACCAGCAGTACCTTTAAATTTAATATTTATAGTATCAGCCGGAAGACCTTTAGCTCCATATTTTTTAGTTATCTCATTAGATAAAATAGTTCCTGCCGACCGATTTACATTGATAATATCAAGTTCTGCACTTACAGTTTGACCTTTATCCAAAGCTGGTTGAGCTATTTTTAATAAATCCCAGTCAATTTGTTCTGACAAACCATGATCTTGTTCTTCTGATTTAAATACTGCAACTCCTTCTGATAAAACCGAGGGTGCTAAAATGGGACTTAAATCTAAATTCTTAAATTTCCAATGACTTGAAAGATCAATCATCTCTAATAGATCAACACGGCCTACCATCTCTTCAAGCTTACGGAAACCTAATTCAGCCATAATCTCCCGCAATTCTTGCGCTAAGAAATGGAATAAATTGACCACATGGTCTGCTTGGCCTGTATACAATGCTCTTAATTCTGGATTTGTAGTTGCAACTCCAACCGGACATGTATTTAAGTGACATTTACGCATCATAATACATCCAGCTGTTACTAGAGCTGCCGTTGCCACACCGAATTCTTCCGCTCCTAATAAAGCAGCTACAGCAATATCTTTACCTGTTTTTATTTGGCCATCTGCCTGAATCGTCACACGACCACGTAACTTATTTTTAACTAAGGTTTGGTGGGTTTCAGCTAAACCAAGTTCCCAAGGTAAACCTGCGTGGCGAATTGATGATAATGGAGACGCTCCAGTACCGCCATCATAACCAGCAATCAAAATATGATCCGCATGTGCTTTAGCAACACCTGCAGCAATAGTTCCTACGCCAGCTTCAGAGACCAATTTAACAGAAATTCTGGCTGCTCTGTTGGCGTTTTTTAAATCAAAAATTAACTGAGCTAAATCTTCAATAGAATAAATATCATGATGTGGAGGAGGAGATATTAGACCAACGCCTGGCGTACTATGACGCGTTTTTCCAATCCAATCATCCACTTTATGTCCAGGCAACTGGCCACCTTCTCCTGGCTTAGCACCTTGAGCCATTTTAATTTGAAGTTCCTTCGCATTCGTTAAATAATGTGCAGTAACACCAAACCTACCTGAGGCTACTTGCTTAATAGCTGAATTCATAGAATCCCCATTTGCCATTTTTTCAAAACGAATAGGATCTTCTCCGCCTTCACCTGTATTAGATTTTCCTCCAATACGGTTCATAGCGATGGCTAATGTCGTATGAGCTTCAAAAGAAATAGAACCAAATGACATAGCTCCAGTTGCAAAACGAGCTAATAAACTTTCTATTGGTTCTACTTCATCAATAGAAATGGCAGTACTAGATTTAAACTTAAGCAAACCACGAAGCGTAATAGTTTTCTTACTTTGGTCATCAATTAATTGAGCATACTTTTTATAAACAGCATAGTCATTTTGCTTTGTAGCTTGCTGCAATAAATGTATTGTAGCTGGATTAAATAAATGTTCTTCGCCTCTTTGTTTCCATTGGTAGATTCCACCCACTTCTAATTTGGGAGAATCTTGCTTTAATAATTGATATCCTGACGCATGCTTGATCAGCGCTTCCTTGGCTATGATATCTAAACTAATACCACCAATTCGGGAAATTGAACCCGTAAAATAAGTATCAACTACATCCTTCCCTATACCTAAAATTTCAAAAATTTGAGCTCCTTGATAAGACTGCAAAGTGGAAATACCCATTTTAGAAAAAATCTTTAGAAGTTCACCATTAACTGCTTTGATATAATTATACTCTAATTTATCATAGCTTAAATCTTGATTAACAAAACCCTGATCTTTCATGGCTTTAATTGTTTCAAAAGCTATATATGGATTAATTGCACTCGCGCCATATCCAATCAAAGTAGCAAAGTGGTGGGTTTCCCACACATCCCCTGCTTCAATAATAATACCCACTTTGGCGCGTTTTTTCGTACGATTCAAGTGGTTATGTACTGAGGCTAAAGCTAGTAAGGACGGAATGGGTGCATGGGAACTATCGATTCCTCTATCCGTTAATAAAATGATGGAATAACCATCATCCACTGCATCTTCCGCATATTGATTAATGCGATCTAAAGCTTTCTTCAAAACACCTTCTTCTTCTGACGCACGGAAAGTCATGTGAATGGTTTTTGTTTGGAAATTCTCATGATCAATCCAACGGATTTTTTCTACCTCTTTATTACGTAATACGGGTTGTTGAATTTCGATTTGACGACAATGAGTAGAACTTTCTTCTAATAAATTAGATAAACCTCCAATATCAGAAAGTAGCGACATTACCATTCGCTCACGAATTGGATCTATTGGCGGATTCGTAACTTGTGCAAATAGCTGCTTGAAATAAGAAGATAGATGCTGAGCCTTCTCAGACAATACAGCTAATGGGGTATCGATACCCATAGAACCAAGAGCTTCTTTTCCTGTCTCTGCCATTTGAGCTAAAACAATACGAATATCTTCCGTAGTAAAGCCAAATATCTGTTGTCTAGAGACTAATTGAATGGCTTTTGGCTCCCTGAATTCACTTCCAGCCTCTGGTAAATCCTCTACTCTGATCTTATTATTTAACAACCATTCTCCATAAGGCTGTTGTTGACAAATCTTTTCTTTTAATTCTTCATCAGGAATAATACGCCCTTGTTCCATGTCCACCACAAACATTTTTCCAGGTTGTAAACGGCCCTTAGAAACTATAGTGGCTGGATCTAAATCTAAGACACCTGCTTCTGAAGCCATTATAACGTGATCATCCGATGTTACCCAATAACGCGACGGACGAAGACCATTACGATCTAAGGTAGCTCCTATCATTTTACCATCTGTAAATGAAATACTAGCTGGGCCATCCCAAGGCTCCATCATGGCTGCGTGGTATTCGTAGAAGTCCTTTTTATATTTCTCCATGCTTTCATTGCCATCCCAAGCTTCAGGGATAAGCATCATCATCACATGCGGCAACGAACGACCCGTTAAATACAATAATTCAATGGCATTGTCTAATATGGCTGAATCTGATTGTCCAAGACTACAAACCGGAAGAATCATGTCTAATTCTTCTTGTGTAAAATATTTACTAGAGAATAAAGCTGATTGCGCTTGCATCCAAGATGAATTACCTTTTACTGTATTAATCTCCCCATTGTGCGCAATAAAACGAAACGGCTGAGCCAATTTCCACTCTGGAAACGTATTGGTCGAAAAGCGAGAGTGAACAATAGCTAAAGCTGAGGTGAAATTCTCTTGAAAAAGATCTAAGAAATAGCCAGGAACTTGCATCGTAGTTAACATACCCTTGTAAATAATTGTACGGCATGACAAAGAGGCAAAGTAAAAATTGTTATCTAAGCCAGAAATGGTTTCATTTAATAACTTAGCTACATATTGTCTGAAAACATACAGTTTTCGTTCAAAATCAATCTCAGTGGTACAATCAACCGGTCTCTCTATGAATAATTGCTGAATAGAAGGTTCTGTATTACCTGAATCTGCTCCTGTGATTTCCGAATTATCTACAGGGACTACTCGATAACCCAATACACGTAATCCTAACTTCTTTGTTTTGCGTTCAATAACCTCTTTACATTCCTTTATTAAAGTTTCATCATTCGGAAAGAATACCATTCCTACACCATAATGGCCCAAAGACGGTAAAGTAAATCCAAGTAAACTAGTTTCTTCTAAAAAGAATTCATGAGGTAATTGCACAAGAACACCTGCTCCATCACCTGAATTGGGGTCACACCCACAAGCTCCACGGTGATCCATACGAATAAGCATCTTAATGGAGTCTTGAACAATACGGTGGGATTTTATACCTTTTAAACTTGCGACAAAACCAATACCGCAAGCATCATGTTCAAATTCTTTTCTGTAAAGTCCATTTTCGGCAACATTATTCATATAGAAATTAGATTATTCAAATTATATATTATAAAAAAAGTATAATAAATAAAACAGTTAATTTATTGGGGAGCAATATAAAATGTAAGTCTAATCCAAATTTAACACAAAATAGATTTGGCAAATAAGTATTTAACAAAATAATCTTTTGAATAAAGCTAATTCGAAGAACTAAAATAAAATTTCTTAGAAAAGTGCAATAAAATTAATAATCTTCACCTAAATCAGATCCATCTAGGCCATATTCATCAGTATTTGCATCAGATTCATCTTCAAAATCATTTGCTAAATCATTAAGGTATATAGCATCTACACCTTCTTTGACCGAATTCATTATAGTCAAATCATCAATCTTTGCTTGATCAAGACGATCAATAACTTCATCGGATTTTAATATTAGGACAAATAGGCCAAGTTCATTTGTGCAAATTTTGGTAGCCTTCCTAATTGCTGCAACACCAAAACCGTCAATAATGTTAACTTTTGACGCATTTAAAATAATATTCGAGTATTCATTTTTAAATAATATTCTAACTGCATATTCTAATTCCTCCGAGCTTGTTTGAGTTAAATCAGCTGAAAGCCAATCAATAACAGCATAACTTTCATTTTTTTCTAATTGATAAACTTGAGATGACATTTTAAAAATGGTATGATATTTGATTATAAATATTAGATATGTAATCTTCCTTTAAATCAGATTTTACAAATTTATTACCTGTTATCTCCTCATACAAAAGTATGTAACGCTCAGATATTTGGTAAACAAATTCATCCGTTATCAATGGAATTTTCTGACCTTCTTTACCTTGAAAATTATTTGCAATCAGCCATTCTCTAACGAATTCCTTTGATAACTGTTTTTGTGGCAAACCTTTTGTAAAAAGTTCTTTATATAAATTTTTATAAAAGTATCGAGACGAATCTGGCGTATGTATCTCATCCATTAAAATAATTTTATTATCACGAATACCAAACTCATATTTTGTGTCAACTAAAATTAAATTTTTAGAATCAGCCATTTCCTGACCTCGTTGAAATAATGCGAGTGAAATTTGACTTATCTCTGTAATTAATTTTTCACTTAATATTCCCTGTTTAACAATTTCAACTATTGAAATATCTTCATCATGACCATGACTTGCTTTTGTCGTAGGTGTAATAATTGGTGACGATAAAATTTGATTTTCAATTAATCCGTCTGGTAATTTTACACCACAAATAATTCTTTTACCCGATTTATATTCTCTCCATAAATGACCCACCAAATATCCTCTAACAACCATTTCAATTGGTATAGCCTTGCACTTGATTCCAAAAGCAGCATTAGGAGCCGGTGTACTGATTAACCAGTTAGGAACTATATCTGCAGTCGCATTAAGGAAATAGGAAGCTATTTGATTTAAAACTTGACCTTTAAATGGAATTAAACGTGGCAATATTACATCAAATGCAGAAATTCTATCTGATGTAATCATTAATAGATGTTCTCCAAAAGAGTAAACATCACGCACTTTTCCTTTATAAAAAGAGGTTTGATTAGGAAATTCAATAATAGTATTACTCATGTAAAAATTTATAATATTAACTTTTCATTTTTCTTCATTATCTCTAATAATTGCAAAGCCTCTGATTTGTCCCATTGTTGGGTAAGTGTAGATTTATTAAATATTTTTGGTCTTAAAGAAATTTTTGAAGTATTTGATTTTAATAATTCGAAAACATAAACCAAGCTATCAGAGTTTGAATTTTCAATTATCCCTTTTTTTAACATTTTTTGGGCTAATGCTGAACTATATATCCTATCAATTAATAAAGAATTTAAAATTAAATCATTCGTATTACTTGATTGTGTGAAATTCACTGTTTTGTGATAGTTTGAAGGATAACCTGATTTCACACTTATTAATTTTAGCCTACTTTCAGCCTCAAAATCGTTGAAAATTGTGTTTTTTTTCATTTGTTTAATAGACTTTTCAGCTCTTTCTAATTTTACTACACTTAGATACTGATTTAGCTTTAATACCTGTTTATTATATGAATCATTAGACAAAGTGTATATACTCTGATACAATAATATAGCAATATAAATGAGGGATGAGAACAAATTATATTTTCAAAATCTTTAATTTAAAAATTAAATCAGTCGATATTAATACTATCGTCAAAATTAGTAAATAATTTTTTAAGGACGATATCTCAAAAATATAAGTAAAGTAATTTATAAGCTTAACTGGTTCATTACTTTCAGAAATAAAACTAGAGCCTTCAGAGAAATCAGAATTATTTACGTCTAAATATTTGGTATTGGTTTTATTTAAATCAATCTTTTGAAGATTATAATCTGATCTATTTTTAAAATATTCATTACGCAATAAATTAATAAATCTACTTTTATTCGTTGTAGGAATTATAAAGTTGCCTAAATTTCTATTCGTATTTAATATTACTAATCCAATTTTTTCAATTTTAGCTGCATTTGCTATTTCAATTAATTTCAATCTAGTTGATTCAGTAAAAATAAGTTTATTCTGATATTCTGAAATTGTTAAATATAAAATTAAGTTACTCTCACTTTTTGACTTTAAGCTACTTCTGTCCTCTGAACTAGACAATACAACCAAAATTAAACACAATAGTATTAACGTACGTAAAAACATTTTCACTATTACTAGGTTAGAAATTCGTGCTCCTTTTCGAAAAACAACATAATACCTTAAAGCTAAATTCATCAAAAGAATGAATATAGCTATTATACCGCCTAATATGACCTCATTTAAATACAAATTACCGAATTAAAGAATCAAAAGTAATTTACTAATTTTACATTTCTATCATTTGGAACATATGGATATTTATAAAAGTAAGCGCCTTGACAATTTAAAATATGAAATTCGTGGTCCAGTATATGAGAAAGCCATTGTATTACAAAATCAGGGTTATAAGATTACTTCATTAAACATTGGTAACCCTGCAGCATTTGGATTTGAAACTCCCGATGAAATTATACATGATATTATTGTAAATATTCGGTCTGCACAAGGATATGTAGACTCACGTGGTTTATTTGCGGCAAGAAAAGCTGTTATGCAATATTACCAAAATCAAGGTGTTAAAAATAGTTTAATTGAAGATGTCTATATTGGTAATGGAGTTAGTGAATTAATTTCACTAGTTATGACGGCTTTACTAAATACAGACGATGAAGTTTTAATTCCATCGCCCGACTATCCACTGTGGACTACAGTTGTCGGCCTACAAGGAGGTAAGGCTATTCATTACGAATGTGATGAATCAAATGATTGGAATCCAAATATTCAAGACATTGAAAATAAAATAAATTCCAAGACAAAAGCTATTGTTTTAATAAATCCAAATAACCCAACTGGAGCAGTTTATACAAAAGAAACAGTTAGACAAGTTGTAAAACTTGCTGAAAAGAATCAATTAATTTTGTTCTCAGATGAGATTTATGACAAAATAATTTACGACACGGCTAAACATTATTCAGCGGCAGGATTAAGTGAAGATATTTTAATTGTTACCATGGGCGGATTGTCAAAAAACTATCGTGCAGCAGGATTTAGAGGCGGTTGGATGATTTTAACTGGCGCAAAACATAAAGCTAAATCCTATATTGAGGGCTTGAATTTTTTATTCAGCACAAGACTTTGTGCCAACGTTATCACACAACTCGGAATACAAACAGCACTCGGCGGCTACCAATCTATTAATGATTTAGTTTCTAATGATGGTAGATTAGCTAAACAAATGAATCTTGCATATGCTAAATTAAATGCAATACCAGGGGTTTCATGTGTGAAACCTAAAGGGGCACTTTACCTTTTTCCAAAATTTGACCTTGATGTTTTTACGTTTAAAGATGACAATGAATTTGTCATGACACTCTTAGAGGAACAAAAAATTCTGGTCGTTGGTGGCCAAGGATTTAATTTTACGAGAAAAGATCATTTCAGAATTGTATTTCTTCAACATGTCGAACAATTAAATTTAGCTTTAGATAAAATTGCATCTCATTTTAATAATCATAGAATATGATTTTTAGTCAATTTTCACGAAAACAAAAGCTTTTTATTGTTTTATTCGGTGTCTTTTTGACGAATGCAATAATAGCAGAGATTATCGGAGTAAAAATTGTAAGTATTGAAAAATCTCTTGGTTTCAACCCATTAGAATTGAAAACATTTTGGGGTGAAACATGGTCATTTAATCAAACCGCAGGTGCTTTAAATTGGCCAATCGTATTTATAACATCAGATTTAATAAATGATTATTTTGGCAAAAGAGGAGTAAAATTTATTTCATACACCACTTCCCTATTTGTATTATATTCCTTCCTTGTTATTTATTTAGCAACTTTATTAGTCCCAGCTGATTTTTGGATTTCCGTCAATGAAAAAACAGGTAATATAAATGATTCATTTTCATTAATATTTAGGCAGGGTCTTGGAATAATTGCAGGATCCTTAACAGCTTTTTTGGTCAGTCAATTATTAGATGCTTATATTTTTGAAAAAATCAAATCAAAAACAGGTAAAAAACACATTTGGCTACGAGCGACTGGATCTACCTTAGTTTCACAATTAATCGATAGTTTTCTAGTTATTGGTATTGCGTTTTATATTTTCGGGAATTGGAGCGTCAATCAGTGGTTCAATGTGGCTTTGAACAACTACTTATATAAATTCATTGTTGCTATACTATTAACACCCTTATTATACTTAGTTCATTATATAATTGAAGTCTATTTAAAAAAAGAATTAAATGAAAATTTAACTTCTTCTTAAATTATCCAAAAAAATTGCACACGAAATGCCAACATTTAGTGATTCGGCCCCGCCGAAACTAGGAATGGTTACGGAATCATCAATTAATTCAATCACTGATTGACAAATGCCATTTGATTCATTTCCAAAAATAATAAAGCCGGCATCAGGAAATTCATATTCGTGTATATTCTTCCCATTAAGTACCGCTCCAATTTTTTTTGAGTTCGTATATTTACTTAACCACGTGTCCAATTGAACATACATATGTGATATTCTCAAGAAAGAGCCCATAGAAGCATTAATAACTTTGGGATTGTAGAATTCAGTACAATCATTAGATAAGACAATTTGGTTAATACCATACCAATCACAAATACGAATAATTGTACCAAGATTACCAGGATCTCTTATACCATCTAAAATAACTGTAAATTCATCAGGCATATAAACAAAAGATTCATTAGGCATCTCTACAATAGCAAATCCATAGTTATTAGTGACCAAAGTTGAAAGTTGATGAATTAAAAAATCGGCAACATAAAAAACAGTGCATTTAATATTTAAAAAAGTAGTATCAAGTTTAATATTATCATTGATAATAATAGAATGAATTTTCAAACTAGAATTTAACAATTCATTTACACCTTTCTCCCCTTCAACTAAAAATAATCGATTCTCCGAACGTCCTTTTTTAGAATGTAGGGAATTAATTAACTTTATTTGTTTATTGGTTAACATCACTTGAAAAATATAAGCTATTATTCTTTTTTAATTATAATCTCCTTTCTACACTTATCGTGTACGAATTTGCAAATGTATAAACTTCCGTTGTATACAATTGAAAAAACTTCGATAAGTGGTAATAAGCATGTTAAAATTGAGGATTTCAAAACAAACCTTAGTTCATTAAAAGAAGTAAATAAACCTTACATTTTTATCAAATTAAACGGTTATTTAACAATTAAAAGAAGAAAAAAGGATTCATTAAATATAAAAGAAGCTAAGTTTCAACTTTTTAAACGCCAACCTGAAGTGCTGGATACCTCTTCAGTGAATTCAATAAGAGATAAGATTTCTCGTTATTACAGTTCTATTGGTTATTTAAACTCTCAAATTGCTATTAAAATAGATACCTCAATAAACAATAAAATAAAAATTGAATATGTAATTTCAGAGGGCCTACCAAGTTTATTTACTAAAAAAGACACGCTTATAATTAACAATCCAGCTCTAGAAAATATAGTAAAGAAATTCATAAGTGAAGAAAGTTTAATTAAATTGAACAGTAGACTTTCTATTTCTTTATTAAAAGAGGAGAAAAAAAAACTAGGTGAAACACTAAGAAATCAAGGATATTATTACTTTAATGAAGATCAGATTGGAATTAAGTTAAACGATACAAAAGATTCTACACTGACATCAATATCATTGGCTTATAAGATTCCGAATTCAAACATATCCACTACTAATATTCAATATGATCGACTCTTTCGTATTGGACTTGTCAAATTCAATGAATTACATTTAGAATTAAATGAAAAAGAAGAGAAATGGATTTCTCAATCTTTGAATACAAATCAATTAAAAAGAATCGTCACCTTCAAAGAAGGTGATATGTATGCAGCAAATAGAATAACGCAAAGTCTTCAAAATATTTACGCAACAGATCAGTATAAATCAGTAGCTATAAAGTTTGATACCGGAGCAACTCGAGTCAATCCAACAATCGATCTAATTCGGAACGATAAATTTAATATTTCATCTGAATTAGGTGGAAGTGTGTTTAGAGGAATTCCTGGTCCTTTTTTAACTAATTCATTTAAAATTCGTCGTGTATTTTCAGTTCTAGATAATCTAGAATTTAATAGTAGAATTGGATTTGAAGCACAGACTGGATTTATAAATACAGATCAAACAAGAAAAAATTTAGAACTAAACCTGACAGCGATTTTAAATCTTCCTACACTATATATACCCGCATATTTTTCAAAATGGTCGTCAAATATCATAGGATCTCAAACCCAGTTTGGTTTAGGATATGATTACATAAATAGGCCTGAGTATTTAAGAACAAATTTTAAATTATTCCAACGATATCAATGGAGAAAGTCAGTTAATAAATATTTTCAATTATCATTATTTGATGTCAACGTAATAAATACAAATTATCCTCTAACAGAAACTTCAACTAGTTTTACTTCCTATTTAGAAAGTTTGAGAGAACGCGGAAATAATCTATATCGCAGCTTTAATCCTAGTTTTGTTTCTAGTATTATATTTCAATATAACTACAGATCATTTCTCCCTTCGAATAAATTAGTAGACGGTAGAAGTTTTCAAATTGGATTAGAATCAGGGGGTACTTCATTAAATTTAATTAGAAATAAACGAATTACCTTTATTGAGAATTTATTTCAATCCAACCAAGAACTGCAATTCTACAGATATTTAAGGTTTAATTTAGATTATCGAAAGTATGTTCTTTTTGGACCGAAAAAACAGTCACAATTAGCCTATAAATTCGCTGGTGGATTAGCTTATGTATATGGAAGTGAAAATGATTATCAATTACCCTATGAAAAGAACTTTTTTATTGGAGGCCCAAGCAGTCTAAGAGCATGGAAACCTAGACGATTAGGTCCAGGTTCATATAATTCATTCACAAATTTAATTGAGCAACCGGGCAGCGTTTTAATAGAATCTTCATTGGAATATAGATTTAAAATTATTCAATTTCTTGGCACTATGAATGGAGCCCTATTTTTAGATGCCGGTAATATTTGGAATATTTCATATCCAGGACAGCTTTCTGTAGGAAATTGGAAAATTAATAGTTTTTTAAATGAGATTGCAGTGGGAACAGGCATCGGATTAAGATGGGATTTCGAATACTTTCTTTTAAGATTAGATTTAGCAAGTAAAGTGTTAAATCCTGCTATGCCTAAAAACGAAAAATGGGTTTTCAACAAAACATCATTTAGTTCAGTTGAAAACCCAATAGAATTTAATATAGGTATTGGTTACCCATTTTAAACTATTATTTTTTTCTTGATATAGCTAGTAATGCTTTTTCAACGATAGAATTCGCATTCAAACCATATTTTTCCATCAATTCAGCCGGCTTCCCAGATTCGCCAAAAGTATCATAGACACCTACAAATTCTTGCGGTGAAGGTAAATTTAACGCTAAATACTGTGCAATAGAGTCTCCTAAACCCCCATTAATTTGATGTTCTTCTGCTGAAACAACACAACCAGTTTTAGCAACTGAGGTATGAATAGCATCAACATCTAAAGGTTTAATCGTGTGTATATTTATTATCTCAGCATGAATTCCTTTTTCTAATAATATTTCTGCAGCAATAATTGCTTCCCACACCAAATGACCAGTTGCAAAAATACTTACATCGGTTCCTTCTATAAGCCGCAATGCTTTACCAATCTCAAAAACTTGATTCTCTGAGGTAAAAACAGGAACTACCGGACGTCCAAAACGAAGATAAACCGGACCTTCATAGCTAGCAATGGCTATAGTTGCAGCTTTAGTTTGATTATAATCACAAGGATTAATTACGACCATACCTGGAAGCATTTTCATTAATCCAATATCTTCTAAAATTTGATGCGTAGCCCCATCTTCACCTAAAGTTAACCCAGCATGAGAACAAGCTATTTTGACGTTTTTACCGGAATATGCCACAGACTGACGTATTTGATCGTAAACACGCCCTGTACCAAAATTTGCAAAAGTAGTGGCATAGGGAATATATCCACCGATTGATAGTCCAGCAGCTAATCCAATCATATTAGCCTCTGCAATTCCTGTCTGAAAAAATCTTTCAGGGGAATTTTTAATAAATGATTCCAGCTTTAAAGAACCAATCAAATCCGCGCACAATGCGACAACTTTAGGGTTATTTTGACTCAAGTATTCCATTCCTGCACCGAAGCCAGATCGTGTATCCTTTTTAGTATCGTATGTAAATAATGCCATTTCTATTTATTAATAATCTCCTAAAGTTTCTTCTAATTGCCCAAGAGCAGCGGCAAGTTGCTCATCATTTGGTGCCACACCATGCCATTTGTGACTATGCATCATAAAATCAACGCCAGCTCCCATCTCCGTTTTCATAATAACCATAACAGGTTTATTATTTACTAAAAGAGCTTTAGACTCTCGAATTACTGCTGTCAAATCAGACATATTATTGCCGTCCACTCGTAAAACTTGCCAACCAAAAGCCTGATACTTAGCCTCTAAGTCTAGGTTATTCATGATTTTTTCAGTTGGGCCATCAATTTGTTGGCCGTTTTCATCTATAAATACTATTAAATTATTCACGTTATGATGGGGTGCATACATGGCAGCTTCCCAAACTTGACCTTCATTTTGTTCTCCATCCCCCATCAAACAATATACTATTGAATTATCTGAATTAAGCTTTTTAGCCTGTGCAACACCAATTGCTACGCTTAATCCTTGACCCAACGAACCTGAAGCAATACGCACGCCTTCTAAATGTTCATGAGGTGTAGGATGACCTTGTAACCTACTATTTAGCTTACGAAAACTGGCTAATTCTGATACGTTAAAATAACCACGACGAGCTAATACACTGTATAAAAGTGGTGAGATATGGCCATTGGAAAGAAAAAAAACGTCTTCATTTTTTCCATCCATCTGAAAAATCACTTGACCAGAACTATCTAATTTCAAATTCATGGAATTGAAAAATAGTTCAACTAATAAATCAGTGCATCCTAAAGAGCCTCCAGGATGACCTGACTGGACACCATGCACTTGACGTAAAATATCCCGACGTACTTGGGATGCGACTTTTTGTAATTCTGTTGTTTGCATAATAATTCGATCAGTGGATTTGTTGAGTGTGATTTTGGGTATCCACTTTCGTTATGATATCTGTAATAATTCCCAATTCATCAATAAGGAATGTCGTACGAGCTATCCCCATATAACTTTTACCATACATTGATTTTTCTACCCAAACACCAAATGCCTCAACGATATTATGTGATTCATCTGATATCAAAGGGAATTTCAATTGAAATTTAGCGATAAATTTATCATGAGATTTAGTAGAATCTACACTTGCTCCAATTACCTTATAACCTTTAGACATTAAATAATCTAAATTTTCATTCAAATTGCAAGCCTGAGCTGTACATCCTGGTGTATTATCCTTGGGATAAAAATACAAAACTGTTTTACTACCCAGTAAACTGTGCTTAACACCAGCAGAATCAATCATTTCCGTTATAGGTACAGAAGAACCAATAGTTAAAGCCATTTTATTTAATTGCTAGTTCAAATAAATTCTCTCCTTGTAAATATCCATTTAAGATATCCCCTATTTGTACAGGTCCGACACCGGCAGGAGTTCCTGTAAATATGTAATCACCTGATTTCAAAGTAAAGTATTTTGAGATATCAGCTATTAATTCAGAAACATTCCAAATCATTAAATCTGAATTACCTTTTTGTACAGATTGCTGATTTTGAAATAATTCAAATTCAATTGAATTTGAAAAATCTGATTCACATATGGGACGTAGTGTGGAAACAAATGCAGAACCATTAAATGCTTTGGCTTTTTCCCAAGGTAAACCCTTTTCTTTTAACTTACTTTGCACATCTCGCGCCGTAAAATCAATACCTAATCCTATTGCGTCAATATATTTATAAGCAAATTTTGACTCAATGTTTTTTCCAACTTTTCCTACACGATAAACTAGTTCTAGCTCATAATGTACGTCTGATGAAAAAGATGGGTAATAAAAAGCATGTGAATTATCTATTAACGCAGTATCAGGTTTAATGAAAATAACGGGATCAGTTGGCTTTTCATTAGATAACTCCTTTATATGATCAACGTAGTTTCTCCCAACGCAAATAATCTTCATTGCAATCTATTTTAAAACTTCAGAAACTAATCTTGCCGCATCTTTTAATAAAACTGCAGAAAATACCTTTAAGCCTGAGTTATTAATTATAGCCGCTCCTTCTTCTGCATTTGTACCTTGAAGAC
>NZ_CBAUBA010000017.1:0-52410 GCF_964796385.1 Aquirufa sp.
AAATAAAAAAAATTAAAATCGACCTATATTGACCTCAAATAGTACCAAAAAACATACCTTTGCCGGGTAACCTTGAAAAAATGGACTCCCCTTTTAGCCCCAAAAGCCCACGTGCCGCTCACCGCAAAAGTGAAAGTCAACCTCTAAAAGAGGCCATCGAATCGCTATTACGTGTCTATAAATTGCAAGGACAATACGACGAAACTTATATTGTGGCCCATTGGGAAGAAATCATGGGCAAACCAATTGCCGCTCGAACACAAAAAATGTACATCAAAAACGGCAAACTGTTTCTCACACTAGACAGTGCTCCACTCAAAAAAGAACTCATGATGGCCAAAGCCAAAATGATCGAATTGATCAATAAATACGCCCATTCCGATCTTATTCAAGAAGTCGTATTCCTATAATACTAGCATGTCTCAAATACCCCAACTGTTAAAACCTGGAAATCGCGTAGGCATTATATCACCTGCCTCACATCCCACATCCGATCAATGGAAAGCAGGGCTCGAGGTATTAGCTGATTGGGGATTAGAAATTGTGTTGGGAGATCATTATTTGGCCGAGCACTATGGTCTAGGCGGAACAGATGAGCAACGTCGTGCTGATCTTCAACGTATGCTTGACGACCTTAGTATCGCGGCGATTTTTCCACTGCGTGGGGGATATGGGGTAAGCCGACTCCTCGACGGGTTGGATTTTACGAAATTTCGCGCACATCCCAAATGGATCATTGGCTTCTCAGACATCACCGCACTAATTTGCCATATTGATACCTTTTCGATTGCAAGCATTCATGGACCCATGCCCAATAATTTCTGCCAAAAAGGTGGAGAAGTGGCATTGGCCAACCTACGTACCTTGCTTTTCGAAGGTCGTACACATATTAGTACCACAAGTCATCCATTAAATAGACACGGAAAAGCAGAGGCAAGTATCATTGGGGGAAACCTCTCATTGCTCACCCACTTGATTGGGAGTGAAAGCTTTCCCAATCCAAAAGGCAAAATTCTATTCATTGAAGAAGTGGGCGAACGCCTCTACCATGTAGACCGTTTATTGCTTCAATTAAAGCGAGCAGGGTATTTAGCCGACTTGGCCGGACTAATAATTGGTGGATTTACAGATTGCAAGGAAGCTAGTTTAACTATAGGCTTACGCGTCGAAGAGATGATTCTCGAACATACGGCTGCCTATCACTATCCTATTGCCTTTGATTTTCCAGCTGGGCACATACCAACTAATCTAGCACTCCCTATGGGTAAAAAAATCAAGTTCTTGGTAAACGCAGAAATTGTCCAAGTAACTGATTAAAAAACAACGTTTTTCCGCGAACAGCCATGTAGTTTTGGTAAAAAAAAGATGCTCGCAAAAACGTATGGCATGTCCGTTATTGGTATTTCTGCCGCCCTAATTACCATCGAAACGAACGTTGGCCAAGGTAGTAAATGCTTTTTAGTAGGCCTCCCCGATTCCACAATTAAAGAATCCATTCTCCGAGTCGAATCTGCCATTAAACACATGGGGTGCTTCTTTCCGCGCAGAAAAGTAATTATCAATTTGGCCCCAGCAAATATCCGAAAGGAGGGCTCAGCGTATGACCTTCCCATCGCGCTTTCCATCATGCATGCCTCTGAGCAAGTGGATATGCAGGTATTAGCTAATTTTGTTATCATGGGCGAGTTAGCTTTAGATGGAGTGCTTCGGCCAATAAAAGGGGCACTGGCGATGGTCATGGAAGCAAAAAAACAAGGATTTACCAAAATAATCTTGCCCAGAGCTAATGCCATGGAGGCGGCCATGATTAAAGGAATGGACGTTTTCGGGATGGAAAATCTGCAAGAAACCGTCTTGTTTCTACGCGGGAAAACAGTACACAAGCCCTTTCCCACAACCCAAACAACTATTCATGCGTATGATGAAGACTTAGACTTTGCCCATGTTCACGGCCAAAAAGTCGCGAAACGCGCATTTGAAATAGCTGCTGCCGGTGGACACAACCTGATTCTCATCGGCCCGCCAGGTGCCGGAAAAACCATGCTTGCTAAACGCATACCAAGCATCCTGCCTCCACTTAGCTTAGATGAAGCCATGGAAACGACCATAATCCATTCCGTTGCCGGAAAAATCGTCCAAAATTCACACCTAATTTCCAAACGCCCATTCCGCGCTCCTCATCATAGTATTTCAGCTACGGCATTAATCGGTGGTGGTTCCAATCCACAACCTGGCGAAATATCCTTAGCTCATAACGGCGTTTTATTTCTCGATGAAATGCCTGAATTTTCAAGGCATGCCCTGGAAGTCATGCGCCAGCCACTCGAAGACCACCACGTTCTGATTTCTAGGACTAAATGGTCCATTGCATTCCCAGCCAATTTTATGTTGATCGCCAGCATGAACCCCTGCCCCTGTGGCTATTTTAACCATCCCAGCAAAGATTGTACCTGCGGAGAAGAAGTAGTTAAACGCTATCTGAATAAAATCTCGGGGCCACTCCTCGACCGAATTGATCTTCACATCGAAGTTAGTCCAGTTTCATTTGATGAAATCCGCTCCGCCGAAATAGCCGAATCCAGCGAGAAAATTCGAGCGCGGGTGATCGTTGCACGAAAAATACAACATAATCGCTTTTTAGATTTTGCAGATGTGCATGCGAATGCGGGGATGACGGGCCAACAAACTTCTCAATTCTGCCCATTGAATCCTGAGGTAGAACTACTCTTGCAGCAAGCTATGAATCGATTGAAACTGTCGGCGCGCGCGTTCGAACGAATCCTAAAAGTAGCCCGAACCATCGCGGATTTGGCAGGCCAATTAGATATAAACCAACGACACATGGCCGAGGCCATCACGTATCGAAATTTAGATAGAGAAAATTGGGCAGGATAATGTATTTTTGAAAAAAATTTAAAGATGACTCGTAAGCTTTCAATCATTGGTTTTTTAGTTACTATTTCACTCGCAAGCTTTGGCCAAAATCCATCCTTCAAAAAATGGGAAACCCCTGAAGCAATTTTTCAGCGTGCGATCAAAGAAAAAAAGCCGATTTTATTAGAAGCATTTCTACCCACATGTTCGCATTGTTTGGCCTACGACAAAACGTTACGTAGCCCAATCATCAAAAATTATTTAGACAAAAACTTTCTTGCTTATCAATTAGATCTTTCCAAACGCGAAAATGGCCTATTCCTGCGGAAGCAAAAAATCTATATCCCCTCAACTCCATCATTTATCATCCTCTCACCCGAAGGTAAAACGTGGCATGTAGAAATTATGGGCGAAGAATTGAATTCCGTGCCAGGAATTCTGAAGACATTACAGCTAGCCACAGATCCCAAACAGCGCGATGCAGCGAAGTTGGCGCGCTACCAAGCGGGCGATCGCCAACCAGACCTATTGCTCTCCACTGCTTTTTACACGCGCGTGACGATGGACACGATACAGAACATGGCGATTGTCAACGACTATGCAAAATCAGAAGCGGTGGAAAATTACGGATCTGAACTTAATTTTTTGTTGATTCAAAAAGCCATGCTAGATTCTGATAATCCAATCTTTAGTTATTTCATTAATAATCTGCCTACATATTATGCCAAATATGACACCGCTCTAGTGAAGCAAATGGCTGAAAACACATTAATGTCGAGCATTTTTGCTAGTCGGGCACGCAAATACAGCCCTGAACGCATCGAATCCATCAAAAAAGATTTAGCGACATTAGGTATTCCTGTCAAACAAATTGCCATGCGTTTCATCGTATTAGAAGTGTTAATCGACCTCGATCAAGCAGATTCCGCGAAAGCCATCGCCCGCATCAATGCGTTTTACGAAGGGAAACCCATACCGGAAAAAGAGAAGGCATTTTGGTGTAAACAGCTAACCCGAAAAGAGGATACGACAAGCCCTTGTCCCTTACCTTAAATCCTTTTGCAATTTCCCCGTAAATGCATTAATTTCATTGACAAATTAGTAACCTCTGTACTCCTTGTATGAAAAAAATTCTACTCCTACTAGTACTTAGTTCCATTGGAATTTTGGCAACAAGTTCCGTTCCCTTAGGTGGAGAAGAATCATTGGAATCTGTTTTCAAGCGTATCAAAGAAGAAGTCGATCAAAATTCAAAAGCCTATGTCACCTTGGGTGATGCCTGTAAAAAAATTGGCCATCGATTAACAGGAAGTGCAAATGGCAAAAAAGCCGAGGAGTTCGCCTACCAATTATTTAAAAGTTACGGATTTCGAGACACAAAATATGAAGGCTTTCAAGTAGAGGCCTGGGCGCGCGATACCGTTACCCTATCTGTAGCCCCTCCCAAATCAGATGACTTTAGAGATATTAAAGTTGTTGCCTTAGCCCTAACCCCAGTAGAAGCAAACGTAACAGGAACAATCGTAGACTGTGGCAATGGGTTAGATGCAGATTTTGCTGCTAAAAAAGATCTCGTAAAGGGAAAAGTTGTGCTGGCAAACATCGGCTTGTTGGACGCCCCTGCCGGCACAAGAAATCTACATCGTTCTGAGAAGACAGCCTTAGCAATCCAATATGGCGCCACAGGTGTCATCTTTGTCAATACGGTCAAAGGAGAAATTTTATTAACAGGAACGGCATCCGTAACGGGTAATTTGATTTCAATTCCAGCGGTTTGTATTTCACTTGAAAGCGGCACTGAATTGCGCAAATGGCTCGTGGAGCAGCCGGGCTTATTGAGTATAATCGAAATGCATAACGTAAGCCAACCGATAAAAGCACGAAATGTAGTGGCAACCTTAAAGGGTGAAAGTCGGAAATTACGCCACGAAAAAATCATCATCGGCGGCCATTTAGACTCGTGGGATCTTGCCACAGGAGCTATTGACAATGGAATAGGTTCATTTTCAGTCATAGATATCGCCCGTACATTCAAAGCCTTGGGTTTGACCAGCAAGCGCACCATTGAATTTGTTGCATTTATGGGCGAAGAAGAGGGTTTATTAGGCTCCAAAGCCTACATTGAGCGCGCAAAGCGCACAGGGGAAATTGATAATATTGTCTACATGATTAATTTAGATATGGTCAACAATGTCTATGGATTTAATGCGGGTGGACGCGATGAGATGCTTTCAATCCTGAAGGAAATTGGCAATAAAATTAAATCCATCGATGCGAAATTTGGTAATGAAATTCACAATTCAGCTGGACTACATTCCGACCACCAAGTATTTTTAATGGAAGGAATTCCTGCCGCAGATCCACTTGGAAAATTACCGCGGTCAGTTCTTGATTGTTACCACGCGAATTGCGATACATTTGATTTAGTTAATAAATCAGAAATGGAAACCAATGTTAAGTATACGGCCATGTTGTTGTATGCATTAGGTAATGTCCCAACTTTCCCAGCCAAAAAGTTAGACTTCTATTCAACACGTGACTTTTTCATCAAACAAAACTTACGACGCGAATTAGAATTAGGAAATGAATGGCGTTGGGGGGATAATTAAAAAACGTATTTTTGCACTTATTGACCTTTTTGTTCACACAAATGAATACTACAAATCCTTCTTTTTTTGATCACGATATGGAAATGATTCCTGAAAACTCATTTAAATCCATCATCAAAGTCATCGGTATCGGTGGTGGCGGCTCCAATGCTGTCAAGCACATGAAAGAGATGGATATTAAAGGTGCCGACCTTATTATTTGCAATACAGACTCGCAAGCCCTGGCTTCTAATCCAGTGCAGACAAAAATAAAGTTGGGCCAACAAGGCTTAGGTGCGGGAACGGATCCGGAAGTAGGCCGACAAGCTGCCTTGGAATCCCGTGAAAAAATTCAACAAGTATTATCAAACGATACCCAAATGGTGTTTATCACCGCGGGTATGGGCGGTGGAACAGGAACAGGTGCTGCACCAGTTATCGCTGAAATCGCTCGGGAGAAGAATTTATTGACTGTTGCTGTAGTCACTGCCCCTTATAAATGGGAAGGAAGAGATAAAATCCACTATGCAATAGATGGCGTTGAAGCTTTAAAAAGCTATTGCGACACCGTGATTGTAGTAATGAATGATAAATTAGCCGAACATTACGAAAATTTACCCATGTCCGATGCCTTCTCGAAAGCAGATGATGTACTTGCCAAAGCCGTAAAATCCGTCGTTGATGTTATTGCCAAACCCGGTGATATTAACACCGACTTCATGGATGTGAAGAAAGTATTAACCAAAGCGGGACAAGCGATGATGAGTTCCGCATTTGGCGAAGGCGACAACCGGGCTTTTGATGCAATTGAAGAAGCATTGAAATCACCTTTGTTGAATTCGCAAGAAATTAAAGGAGCGAAACGCATTTTGGTGACTGTGTCTACTGGAAGCAAGCGCCCTTTATTAATGAAGGAACAAAATGTTATCATTAACTACTTGAATGAGCGTATTTATGCACAAGCAGATATGGTCAAGTTTGGATATTCTACGGATGAGGACCTAAATGAAAGTTTGTACCTAACCGTTATTGCGGCTGGATTTGAACATGAAGAAGATGGTTTTGGTGGATATTTCGAAAAGACAGAAACGACCTTTTCAGGATTAGATGATTACATTGATCAAGAATTAACACCGGGAAACACCATTACTTTTGAAGGAGAAAGTGCTGGAAATCTACTGAATGAAGAGGCTCGATTCGCTTACATGGTGGAACAGTATGTTAATGGTGGTCCAAGCGAACGTGAATTTGAAGTGCCTACTTACCGCCGCAATGCCGCTAAATTAATCTCACTCGACAGCCTTCGCCGCGATGAATGGGTAGTAACAGATCTATACGAAAACTAGTTTGAACGAATTTGCTGAATAGCCTGGCGGATGATTTCTTCACTCGCAAAGGCTACTTCAAATTCTGAAATTTCAGAAACACCGCCCATTGAAATGCCTGGCCTGCGGTATTCCATCATTGAATTGCGAACCGTTCGCGCGCTCAAGTGAATCGCGTTGACCCCTATTTGCTTAAAAAAGGCACAGTTTTGAGGGTTGACCCCACTGCCTGCCATAATCTGAATCCGGCCATCCGCACGTTCGACCATCTCGGCCAATGCCTCTATTCCTTCCATCGCCTTATCTTTTTGGCCGGAACTAAGAATGCGCACAAATCCCACTTGGATTAATCCTTCCATGACTTCAAAAGGATCACGTGACACATCAATCGCCCGATGACATGTGAGCGCAATGCCGCCCACAATGCGTTTTATTTCCGCTAAAAATGTGACATCAAGATCACCATTGGGCAATAAAGCACCTACAACTAACCCATGTACCCCCGCAGCAACTAAATCCGAAGCTTCGGCAAGCATCGTTTGTTTCTCTGACGCATCATAACAAAAATCCCCACCCCTAGGCCGCAACATGGCATGTACCTCGATAGACGTATTCGCTAATACCTGTTTAACCAAACCCGTGGAAGGTGTCGTCCCTCCTTCGTAAGGCGAAGCACAAAGTTCAACCCGATTCGCACCCACCCGATCAGCCGCCAAACAAGAAAAAAGAGAATAGGCACAAACTTCGACGTCAATTTCTTGATTATTTTTCATAAAAAGAGGCGAATAAACGCCGAAAATGAGACTTTTAGATATTTATTCAAAATTTAAAAAATAAATCTTTTATAAATATATTTTTATTTTACTTTTGCACACAGATCAATTTGAAATACTAAAATTACAAATCATATGTATTGGACACTAGAACTTGCATCATATTTAGAAGATGCGCCTTGGCCAGCCTCTAAAGATGAATTAATTGACTTCGCAATCCGCACAGGATCACCTTTGGAAGTAGTTGAAAATTTACAAGAATTAGAAGATGACGGACAACCCTTCGAAAGCATCGAAGAAATTTGGCCAGATTATCCGACGAAAGACGACTTCTTTTTCAACGAAGACGAATATTAATTAAGAGGCGAAAGCCTCTTTTTTATTGGCCCTAATCTCCTCCGCCAAACGTTCGTTCCGTAAACCAATCCCCCAGCGACGGATTAAGACATCGTCCCAACAAGTCGCCATTTCATTTTTCTGTACGTATTCAAGCTCCCCAACTACATAAGGTAATTCAGGATGCAAACGGGTTAGGTCACCGGTCAACAACTCAAACGCTTGTGAACCATACGTTGACCACAAATGCGACTGAATATCCGCATGCAAACTTCCAGTCTCAGTAATAAAGCGTGGTTTTTCACGTTCGAGCCCCCCCATAAGCACATGATTCTGCGTTTGACAAGAACTCGCCGACTGGTGTAAAACTTCACGCTCTAACTCATCCAACGTGTCAGCTGCCATCACGCGATATGTTGTCCATTTTCCACCCATAATACTCACTAGTTTACTGCGACCGTCCACTTCAACTTCGTGATCGCGCACTAGCGACTTCGTATCGGTTGCTAAATCACTAGCTAATGCAGCTTGAAGCAATGGTCTTTGGCCCACAAACGTAGCACTCACATCAGATTTAAGCGCTTTTTTCTTAGAATATCGATTAAAATAATCCAGCAAATAATCTGTTTCGTCCGGCGAAATTTCAGGTGATTCAGATAAATCATCCGGGTCATCGGTGGTTCCCACTAACACATATTCGCGCCATGGAATAACAAAGATTACCCGACCATCATCCGTTTTAGGAATTAACAAGGCCGTCGCTCCTGGCCAGAAATCTGCCGACAAAACGATATGAGCCCCTCGACTCACTTTCATGCGTGGCATTAAATTTGGATTAGCTAAAGCACGCACATAATCTGTAAATGGTCCCGTCGCATTAATAACCGCTTTAACCGGAATTTGATACGTTTGACCTGATTTTACATCAGTCCAACAAACTTCTTCAATTTTATTCGTGGTAGGTGATTGAACAAATGAGTTAAGTTTCGCATAATTTAACACACAAGCCCCCGCAGCCTCTGCTGCTTGTAAAATTGCCAACGCATAGCGAGCATCGTCAAATTGCCCATCAAAATACATAACACCGCCACGGACATGATGCATTTCCAAATTAGGACATAAGGACCGCATCCGCGATGGACTTAACCCGATACTTGGCTCTAAATTCGTTTTTCCAGCAATTTGATCATATACCCACATGCCAATGCGGTAATAAATACGATCAAACCAAGTATAACATGGAGTTAATAAAGCCAAGGGATGCGCCAAAAATGGTGCGTTTTGCAATAATACCTTGCGCTCATGCAACGCTTTATACACCATTTTCAACTGCTGCCAATCTAATTTCTTTACCGCTTGCTCTAGATATCGTACACCACCATGCACAAGTTTTGTTGACTTAGACGAAGTTTGTGCAGCAAAATCCCCCTTTTCGAGCAATAAAATGCGGTATCCACGTAGTGTTGCATCCAATGCAACCCCTGCTCCAGTTGCGCCTCCTCCGATGACACACAAGTCAAACGGTGCTTCTAGTTTCTTGAATTGATCTGGGCGGTTGAATGCCATAGGATATATTTTAACTTCTAAACAAATGATTTACCCACATTTACTCACAATTTGGAAAATAAAAAGCAAAAGATTCCGCTAATATTGATATTAATGGCAGAGATTTTATAATTTTGCAGTCCTTTAAAAAGAATTTATTAGTCGTATGGCAAAGAAAGAAAAAAACGAATCGATTGAAATTATTGAAAGCCCAGAAGCACTTCAGCAAGAGTTAACGAAGGTGACTGGTTTTTTTGAAAATAATAAATCCTCAGCAATCCTAGCTGTTATCGTAGTTATCGCTGCAATTGTAGGTTATTTCGGATTTAGCTGGTATCAAACCAACCAATCAACTGAAGGAGAAAAAAAATTATACAAAGCGGTTTACGCATTTGAGGCTGATTCATTAGCTACGGCAGCAAAAGATTTGGCTAAAGTTTCAGATGAGTTTGGTGGAAATGCGCAAAATTTGGCAGATTTATACCTAGGTATTACGTTGATTAAGCAAGGAAAATACGATCAAGCCATTGAGAAATTAAAGAATTTTAAAAGTAGCGATTTGTTAGTTCAAGCACGTGCTCTATCGCTTGTTGGCGATGCCTACTCAGAGAAAAAATCATATGCTGATGCCATCGAGTTTTATCAGAAAGCGGCAGAATATAAGCCAAATAAATTTTTCTCCCCGGGTTATTTATTAAAATTAGCCAATGCACAAGAGGCTAATAAACAACCTAAAGAAGCATTAGCGACCTATACAGAAATCACGGAAAAATATCCGCAGTCCGCTGAATCGGTCCCTGCAAAGAAATACAAAGCGCTCCTAGAAAGCTCTATCTCCGAATAAAAACATATTAAATAATGAAATGAAGGGATAAGAGCAAACGCTTTTATCCTTTATTTTTTTAAGCCCAACCCATGTCTTCAGCGCTAAAAAACTTGAGCGATTTTTCAACTGCCAATCTTCCGGATGTCAGCCAAAAACGATTCGCCATCATTGTTTCCGAATGGAACACCGAGGTCACAGGCGCACTCTACACAGGAGCCTATGAAACCTTGGTCAACTATGGCGTTCACGAGAATCACATCGTTAGCGCGCAAGTACCAGGCAGTTTTGAACTTAGCCTAGGTGCACAGAAATTCGCACAACGCGAAGATATTGACGCGGTGATCTGTTTAGGCTGTGTAATTCAGGGAGAGACACGTCATTTTGATTTTATTTGCCAAGCAGTAGCAGATGGCGTGACCAATGTTAGCTTGAAATACAATAAACCCGTTATTTTTGGCGTATTGACGCCCAATACCCAGGAGCAAGCCATGGATCGCGCAGGTGGAAAACATGGGAATAAAGGATATGAGGCGGCCATTACCGCCATTAAAATGTTAGCCCTAAACTAAAAATATACGATAATGCAAGTTTGGAAATTTGGAGGTACATCCGTAGGGAAACCAGAAAGAATGCAATCAATTCGTCAACTGATCACAGCGGACGGGAAGCCGAAAATCGTGGTTTTATCTGCTCTATCGGGATCTACGAATGCATTACTATCCATTTCAGAATCTTTAATCGCTCAAAATCAAGCGGAGGCAAAGGCTAAAACAAGTGAATTGCGCGCCCACTATGATGCGTTTATACACCAACTTTACCAAAGCCCGGCAGGCTTAGGCAAAGCTCAAGTCATCATTGAAAAAGAATTTTCATTCATTGGTAGTCTGATCGCAACGGTTCCCTTTACGGTTAAACAAGAGAAAGAGATGGTGGCGTTGGGTGAATTGTTGTCAACGCAAATTTTTGAGGCTTTCTTGCAAGAAGAGGGGGTAAAATCGGTTTTATTGCCAGCCTTAGATTTCATGGTCATTGATGCTGACAATGAGCCCATCATGGCTGAAATCGAAAAGAAATTAGCCGCTACACTAGCACCTGTTCAAGATAAACAAATCTTTATCACGCAAGGTTTTATTTGCCGAAACCCAGCTGGAGAGTTAGACAACCTAAAGCGTGGAGGGTCAGATTATACCGCATCATTAATCGGTGGGGCCATACAAGCAGAAGAAATTCAAATCTGGACGGATATCGATGGCATGCACAACAACGATCCACGCATCGTAAAAAACACATTCCCGATTCGGGAATTATCGTTCGCTGAAGCGGCTGAACTTGCGTACTTCGGTGCGAAAATTTTACACCCAAGCACCATCACACCAGCGAAAATAAAAGGGGTTCCCGTTCGGTTAAAAAACACAATGGAACCAAGCGCTTTTGGTACATTAATTTCAGAAAAGTCGACAGACATTGAAATAAAAGCCATCGCCGCCAAAGATAATATAACCGCTATCTACATTCACTCAACACGGATGTTGAATGCCTACGGATTTCTAAAACGTGTTTTTGAGATTTTTGAAAAATACAAGACGCCAGTTGACATGATCACCACGTCTGAAGTTTCCGTATCTGTCACCATCGACCAAACCGCTAACCTAGACGCAATTATGCGCGAATTACGCGAATTTGCTGAGTTGGAAGATCCGGATAATGAACAAGTGATTATTTGTATTGTGGGTAATTTCTGGGCCGACAAGGAAGGTATCGCCATTAAAGTATTGGATGCAATAAAAAATATCCCGATTCGCATGATTTCATATGGGGCATCTGAGCATAACATCTCACTTCTTGTAGATGCCAAACATAAAAATGATGCCTTAAACGCATTAAATGAAGGACTTTTCTAAACGAACACCATGCTAACGATTCCATTTATCCGGACAAACACGGACCTTACGATTGCTGGTTTAACGAAAAAGCATGTTAAAGATGCTAGAAAAATCGTGGCTCAGCTCATGGCAATGGATGATAAGCGGAAAGCTTTGCTCCAACAAGCCGAACATGCGCTGGAAAAATCCAATGCAGCTGCCAAAGAAATTGGTGCGCTCATGCAATCAGGTCAAAAAGAATTAGCTGAAGGAAAACGCGCTGAAACAGCTGCGCTGAAAAGTGAAATCAAAGCTATGGAGGAGGCCGCGCGAATAGCGGAAAAGGAATTAACCGACTTATTAGTTACCCTTCCAAACCTTCCACACAGCTCTGTCCCAGAAGGAAAATCGGCAGAAGACAACGAGGTCCTTTTAAACTGGGGAACTATCCCTACCCTTCACGCAGCCGCTAAGCCGCATTGGGACCTGATTAAGGACTATGACATCATCGATTTTGACCTAGGAAATAAAATTACAGGTGCCGGGTTTCCTGTTTACAAAGGAAAAGGAGCCCGTTTACAGCGTGCACTAATTAATTTCTTTTTAGACGAAGCCATTAAAGTAGGCTATTACGAAATCCAACCGCCCCTCTTGATTAATGAAGATTCGGGTTTTGGCACGGGGCAATTGCCCGACAAAGAAGGCCAAATGTATGTGACCCAAGCAGAAGGTTTGTATTTAATCCCAACAGCCGAAGTTCCCATTACGAATCTTTACCGCGATGTGATTGTTAATGAAAAAGAATTACCAATTAAAAATGTAGGCCATACACCTTGTTTCCGCCGCGAGGCAGGATCTTGGGGAGCACACGTGCGAGGTTTAAACCGCCTACATCAATTCGATAAGATTGAAATTGTACAGATTCAAAAGCCAGAAAATTCATACGCTGCTTTGGAGGAAATGTCTTTGCACGTACAAAGTATCTTACAGAAATTAGAATTACCGTACCGCGTATTACGCCTTTGTGGTGGCGATATGGGCTTCACGTCTGCCCTTACCTATGACATGGAAGTTTGGTCAGCCGCACAAGGTCGCTGGTTAGAAGTAAGCTCAGTTTCAAACTTTGAAACGTATCAAGCAAACCGCTTGAAACTACGGACGAAAATAGACGGAAAATCAATCTTATGCCATACACTAAATGGCTCTGCATTGGCATTGCCACGTATCGTAGCCGCAATTTTAGAAAATAATCAGACACCAGAAGGAATCAAAATACCAGCGGTTTTAGTTCCGTATACAGGCTATACGCACATTAACTAATTCCTTCAATACTCAATCGAAAACCCTCGCCGTGCAAATTCACTAGTTGTACGCGAGGGTCTTCTTTTAGCATTTTGCGCAATTTGGTCATGTACACATCCATGCTCCGCGCATTAAAATACGTATCATCTCCCCAAATTAATTTCAATGCATACGACCTACTGACCGGTCGGCCTAAATTCTCACACAACAATTTCATCAAATCATTTTCCTTAGGGGTAAACTTTTGCTCAATCCCAGCACGAATCAATTTCATTTTTTGCGGCCAATAAACAAATTCACCTAAGCTAATATCTGCAGCCAAACTTGGAATTACCTTATCTGTTTTCGTTCTTCTCAGTACCGCCTCCATCCGTGCCACAAGGACATCCATAGAAAATGGTTTGGTTAAATAGTCATCAGCACCCACTTTAAAGCCATGAAGCGTATCTTCTTCCATCGCTTTAGCGGTCAAAAAAATAATCGGGACTTCGAGGTGTGTGGCGCGAATGTCTTTGGCTAATGAAAAACCGTCTTTTTTAGGCATCATCACATCCAAAACACACAAATCGAATGAGCCTTTGACAAAATAATCCAAAGCTTCGTCTCCGTTATGAGCCCAGGTTACCCCGTAACCCTTCTTTTTCAAGAATTCGGCCAACAATAATCCCAGGTTGGGATCATCTTCTGCCAATAAAATTTCAGTTGTTTGTGCCATTTGGTATTGTTATTTCAAACGTACTACCTACGCCTAATTTGCTGCTCACTTGCACGCTACCTCCATGCGCTTCGACAATCTTTTTAACATAACTAAGTCCCAAACCGAAACCCTTTACATTGTGCACATTACCGGTAGGCACCCGATAAAATGGCTCAAAAACAGCCGAAAGTGCCTCTTTTTGGATACCCATCCCTTGATCGCGTACTTGAATATGCAAACCTTGGCTATCAGATTGGGTCTGAATGTCAACCTGTGGCGCTTCTGGACTGTATTTAATGGCATTGTCCAATAAGTTATTTAGCACGTTGCTAAGGTGTACCTCATCCACCATAACCTGGCTTTGCTGCGCATCTAAATGTAAAATCAATGATCCTTGATGTGTCTGAAGCAGCGGTGCATTCATGTCAGCCACTTGCTGAATTAACGCGTGCATATCCACCAACTTTTTCTTTAGAACGATTTCCTCGCGTTCCATTTGAGCCGTTTGCAATACGCGTTCGACTTGTTGGCCTAACCGAATATTCTCATCCTTTATGATCCCTAAATACCTTAAAATTGATTCACTTTTCGCGGCTTGCGGTTCCTCTTGAATCAATTGTGTAGCCAATGAAATCGTTGAAATAGGCGTCTTGAATTCATGCGTCATGTTGTTGATGAAATCATTTTTGATTTCAGCCAATTTCTTTTGCTTGATAATTGTCATCATCGCAATGTAAAAACACCCAATCATGATGAGAAGCAAGACTCCAGAACCGAGTAAATTCAAGCCCATGGTTTGCCAAATAAATCCATTGGTATCCGCAAAATTGATATGTAAAAATTGACCTGAGGCATGTAAATCATTCGGAAATAACGCGGCGGCAAATTGTGTCTTTTGCTTTTTTATACTTGCATTGGAGGCATAAATCCAGTCGGTGGACTTTTTAGGAGTAGCTGGCCCTATGCCAAAATCATAATTTAATTGAATGTTCTTAGTCGCCAGTTCTTTGCGTACCAGGCTATCGATAAACCGCGGCTCAACGCGCTCTGTTATTGGTCGTTCTTTAAATAGATAATCCGCGAAAACTTCTTTGGCTAAAGCGGTTTTTTGAATCACCTTGTCCACATCTTTTTTAGCGAATGAATCAACTGGAGATTTAGTCTTTTTCGGAGTTCGTGAATCCACAGAAACAAGCATTTTTCTGTTTTTAAATCTCCTTTTTATGTTATTCAAGCGCTTCTGAAGTCTAGGGGCAAAGAGTTCGGAAAGTTGTTGATCCTCTTGCATGCGCCTTTGGATTTCCATTTCGGGATCAACATCCACACGATATTCCTCCGTTATCTCTGCAATTTGGCCGTTGGGTAATAAAAATGACTTTCGAATATACATGATATCGGAACGAACCTCATTATGAATCGAGCCTCTTGGGCCACGCGCGATTCCTTCGGGGCCAACAAACGCTACTTCGGGATGTATATCTTCAGTTAATGCTTCCTGTCTAGGCTTAATGACGGGTTTAGGTTTAGCGGCTAATTTGGCAGAAAGTTCTTTCAATTTCTGCTGTTGGCTTTCAAACGTTTTATGCCGCTGGGCGAGCATGACTAATTCTTGTTTTTCCAACTTCCGTACAACTTGTGCCAAACCGTCTTGCACATCGGATGCAAATTGTTCTTTTTTTGTTTCGACCATAAACCCAAGCCAATAGGCTTGAAAAGCAATCAAGCCCACTAAAGCGAGGGTCATGAAGCCGATAATCCACCTGATTTTTGATTGGGTCATGGGTAATAAAAATTACAAAGTACAAATTTATCAAAATGCACCGAGCAAAAAAGTGGCCTTAACACATCTTAACAATCAACATTGCGCGGCATTTTGTAAGTTTGCTCCGCATTAAAAAACAAACACATGAAATACTTATTCATTACTGCGTTAGCCGCGTGTATTTCCACTGCCGCTTTTGCACAAGAAAAAAAAGAAGCCACGGTTAAAATCGTTATCAACGAAAATGGCAAAGAACGTGTCATTGAGAAAAAATTTAGCGACTTAGATCAAGCTGATGCCGAAATCAAAAAGTTAAGTGATTCATTAGACATCAATATTTCTACCTCAGGTGGAAAGAAAAAAATTGTTCGTGTAGATGTAAATAAAAGTCACTCGCGGATGGCTAATCAACCAGGCCAAATCATCATTGGAAAAATGGGAGATGAATCAGTAGGCGGGCCAGATAAGCGTGTGATTATTCGCCGTGTAGGTCCAGGAATGGCCACCCATGCAGCAGGCGCTCCAGGTTTTCATGGAAAAAAGCCGAATGTGATGATCTTCCGAGGAGAAGGAGGTCCGGAAGGAATGAGAAAAGATGGTCCAGGCATGAGAAAACGTGCGTTTAAACGTATACATAAAGGGATGTTAGCAGATCAAGCCTCAAAAACAATTCACGGGTTGAAAGCAGCACCAAACAAACCATTTAACGGTAAAATCAGTGTTAGATTTAATGCTCCTGAAAAAGGAAATGTGAACATTTCAATTTTAGATGTGAATGGCAAGGAATTAGCTAATGAGCAAATCAAAGATTTTCAAGGCGACTATTTGGGTCAAGTAGACATCAAGAAAGCAGGAGCTGGTGTCTATTTCATTCGGGTAAGTCAAGGTACAGATGGAGCTGTACGTAGAATTAAGGTTGATTAGTTTATTTCCCCAGGCCTTAGGGTCTGGGGAACATGTTAAATCCGCCTAAGACATAAAACCCTGAACGAAAGTTCGGGGTTTATTATTTACCCATATTTGCCCAAGCAAACGCATACATATCGGCGGTCAATTCGATCAGCTTCGCGGTATTGCTGGAACCATGACCACTGTTTGTATCAATCCGAATAATGGCAGGTTTTTTCCCTTTGTTTTTCTCTTGTAAGGTCGCTGCATATTTAAATGAGTGCGCAGGCACCACGCGATCATCATGATCTGCGGTAGTAATCAAGGTCGCCGGATATGCCTTCGCCTCGATATTGTGCAAAGGTGAATAACTACGTAATACCTTAAATTCCTCGGCATTATCACTAGAACCATAATCAGCTATCCAGTTCCAGCCAATCGTGAATTTCTGAAAACGCAACATGTCCATAACACCTACGCCGGGTAAAGCCACCCCGAATAATTCAGGATGCTGATTAATAGCTGCACCCACCAATAATCCACCGTTTGACCGGCCAGAAGCGGCTAAATATGATGCAGAAGTATATTTCTGACGAATTAAATACTTGGCTGCATAAATGAAATCATCAAATACATTTTGCTTGTTAAGCTTCATACCCGCCTCATGCCATTTTTCGCCGTATTCGCTGCCGCCACGTAAATTGGCCAACACGTATACGCCGCCTTTTTCCAACCAAGCCATTAGGCTAGCCGTAAAACTAGGTGTAGAGCTGATATTAAACCCACCATATCCGTGTAGGATGGTTGGATTTTTGCCATTAAGCACCATCCCTTTTTTACTCACAATAAACATAGGAACACGCGTACCGTCTTTACTTGTATAGAACTTCTGAAGGACTTGAAAGTCCTCAGGCTTAAAGGCCAATTTTGGCTTTTGGAATACCTTACTGGTATTTTGAGCGATCTCGTATTTATAAATTGTGGGAGGAAAGTTAAAGGATGAATAGGTAAAGAAAACAAATGTGTCTTCCTTCTTTCCTTGAAAACCACTTACATTTCCAAGGCCCGGCAATTTTACCGAACCAATGGCAACCCCTTTATTAGTATAAATTAACACCCGTGATGTCACATCCTTTAAATAAGTCAAATACAAGCGATTACCTACACTTGAGACTGCTTGTAATGGCTCAGCACGTTCTGGAACTATCGATTTCCAATATTTCTTATCTGGCTTAGTTAAGTTCACTTCTACTAGCTTTCCGTTGGGAGCGGTATCATTTGTTTCCAAAATAATACGATCCCCTATATTGTCAACAACTGAATAACTGTAAGAACCAATTTTTCTAACAATTGGTCTAAATACATCACCTACAACATCGGTATGAATATACCAAAGCGAATTTCCTTCCAAACCTTTCCCCCGATCACTAATCGTTAAATAGGCTAGCGTCTCATCTTCTGACGTTGAAATTGTATGAAAACGCTGCAAATTCTTCTTGTCATCATAAACTAATTGGTCTTGACTTTGTGGTGTTCCCACCGTATGAAACCAAACTTGATGATTCTCATTTTTCGTACTTAATTCCTTACCTGAATCTGGTGCAGGATAGCGTGAATAATAAAAGCCATTCCCCTTCCAAGCAACACCACTTACTTTAACCCATTGAATCTCATCCGCTAAATCTTTGCCCGTTTCCATATCGCGCACGGTGTACGTCTGCCAGTCACTACCGCCTTTACTTAAACCGATACAAGCATACCGTCCGTCTTTATTTAAATTAAACACAGTTAGTCGCGTAGTTGCATCCGACGACAATTTATTGGGATCTAAAACCTCCTCAGGAGTGCCATTTAGGCCTTTTTGACGGTAGAGTACCGACTGATTTTGTAGGCCTGAATTTTTATAAAAATAGAACCATTCACCGCGACGCGTAGGTGCTGAGAGCTTTTCGTAATTGCTCAATACCTCAATACGTTTTTTAAAGGTTTCACGCATTGGCAATTTTTCCAAATAGCCAAAACTTACTTCATTCTGAGCTTTGACCCAAGCCTTGGTATCTGCACTATTGTCATCTTCAAGCCACCGGTAGGGGTCTGCCACGGAAACCCCGTGATATTGATCAATTTGATCTACTTTACGTGTTTTCGGATAGGACAATTGAGCCATGGCATGAAGGCTTGCGCCAACTAAAAGGAGTGAAAAAATTCGTGTCTTCATAATCATTTATTTTTGATGAACCCAAAGCACTGCATCTGCAACGATTAGTCCTTTGGCATTTTTCGTATAGACAAGTACGTCTGCTGTAACAGGGTCTGAAAAAGTATAGGTCCCGAGTGGCAACCAGCCTGTTTTCATTTCCTGAGTTAGCTTTAAGGCGACTGGAAATTTAGTTCTACCTACATAAACTTCCAACTGTACCGTGGTATTTCCCATGGAAGTTGGCAAAAAATAATACGCTTGATAAACACCTTTCAAAGGTGTTCGTGGATTAAACCTAACCCGCGCGCCCAAATCGTCATTCGAAAATGTAGACAAATATCCTTCTCCATATCCATTGACCTTATCGGCAACTTTCTTCCAGGGACCAATAACCTCGACCATCGATTTATTGGAATCGTCAATCAATAAATCCGGACGAGATCCATCCATCAACGGGTTAAAACTATAATAGCGTTGAATATCATCCTCTTTTACATTGGCAACTGATATTCCTTTTTGCATCGCGTCGAGCGAGCGAATAACAGCCGTTTGGCTAGCTAAAATAGCATCTGACTCGAACACTTGACTTAGCATAAAAATAGGTGCTTGCGTGTTAGTCCATTTAATGGCGGGCTTTTGTAGGTGTTTGGTTGAGCCACCCATACCATCATCTTCTACCAGGGAAGTCATCTGATAGCCCGCCTTCGTAAGCAAGTCGGCATGTACACTACAATCAATGAACTGTTTCGCTTTAACTATTCGAATTCCTTTTCCATCAGAAACACTCACTTGCAGTAGCTGCGACTCATTTTGCTGGACCTCTTGTAATTGCATTCCTTCCCACACTAGGAATTCTGATTGCTTTTGATAGGCTTCAATGACTTGTTTTTTAACTCCGGCTGCTGCCTCAAACACATCAAACTGACCTGTCTTTTGACCAAGCTTTCGATAAAAATCCCAAGCTAATCCCTTGACTTCATGTCTAACTAATTGTTTTGAAATAGGGAGTTCATCAGCGGATTGGGGTACGATCAGCAGTGTTTTTTTACCTGCTATTTTGGCGGCATGTGCAGCTAGTTGAGCGCCTACATTTGCCCCATAAATGACCACATCCACCTGCTGTGCTTTTTGACCAAAGCAATAATGTACAGTCAGTAAAAGGATAAAAATTAAACGCATGCCCTTAAAATAACGTCCCCGTTTGTGCCTTTGGAGCGATACCTACATGAAGATATGCCTTTTCGGTAGCTTCCCGACCACGAGACGTACGTTTCAAAAATCCCTCTTGAATTAAAAAAGGTTCATATACTTCTTCAATGGTTTCTGCCTCTTCTCCACATGCCGTGGCAATGGTCGTTAGGCCTACGGGACCGCCCTTGAATTTTTCGATAATAGTCATTAAAATGCGATTATCCATTTCATCCAAGCCATTTTGATCCACATCTAAGGCGTCTAAAGCAATCTGGGCGATGCGCACATCAATTTCCCCATTGCCTTTTACTTGGGCGAAGTCACGTGTTCTACGGAGTAAGTTATTAGCAATACGCGGTGTTCCACGGCTCCGACGGGCAATTTCATAAGCCCCAGACTCCTCTATCGGCATTTTAAGAATTTGTGCGGAACGCTTCACAATGGTAGTAAGTAATTTGGCATCGTAATATTCCAAACGAGCATTGATTCCGAAACGTGCCCGTAATGGGGATGTTAACAATCCCGCACGCGTCGTAGCACCAATCAACGTAAATGGATTCAAACTAATTTGGATGCTGCGGGCGTTTGGACCCGAGTCCAGCATGATGTCAATTTTATAATCCTCCATGGCTGAATACAGATATTCTTCCACAATTGGATTTAATCGATGAATTTCATCAATAAATAGCACATCAAATGGTTGCAAATTCGTCAATAAACCTGCTAAATCAGAGGGTTTATCTAACACGGGGCCTGAAGAAATCCTCAAGGTAGACCCTAATTCATTGGCAATAATATGCGATAAAGTCGTCTTTCCAAGTCCTGGAGGACCATGAAGCAGGACGTGATCCAAGGCTTCTTCGCGCGCTTTGGCAGCTCCCACGAATACCTTCAGGTTCTCGACGATTTTGCCTTGACCCGAAAAGTCAAAAAAGCTCAAAGGCCGGAGGGCTTTGTCGTACTCTTTTTCTTGTGGATTCAATGCTTCCGCATCACCTGTTAAATAATCTTCCCGCATAAGGCGTTTTGAATCAAAAATTGAATTCAAAGATAATTTTTTTATTGCGAAGATTTTATAGTTTTGGAAAACCTTATTGATTTTCTAAACCTATGACCTCCATCTTTATCGGCGAACTCGCCGGAACAGCTACTCTATTATATATCGGAAATGGCGTTGTCGCCAATGTTCTCTTAAAAGATACGAAAGGAAATGGTACGGGATTACTTGCCATCGCGGCAGCTTGGGCTTTTGCCGTCACAATCGCCATCTATGTTTCCACTTATTTTGGCAGTTCTGCAGCGCATTTAAATCCAATTGTAACCATCGCAGATTGCGCTAAATCGGGTGATTGGTCCATGTTCCCAACTTTCACTGGGGCACAATTGTTGGGGGCGATGTTAGGTCAGTTATTAGTTTGGATACATTACAAACCACATTATGACATTACAGAAGATCCGAGGGCAATAAAAGGCTCATTTTGCACGGATCCTGCAATCAAAAATACCCCATTCAATTTTATTTCAGAAGCATTTGCTTCTGCTATCGCTGTCGTTGCCTTGGGTACGTTTAGCTCCATCGAAACAGGATTAGGGCCATTTATGGTAGGTATATTAGTCTGGGCAGTTGGCCTGGGCTTGGGGGGAACAACTGGTTATGCCATAAATCCTGCCCGTGATTTAGGACCACGTATTATGCATGCAATTTTACCTATTCGACATAAAGGAAATTCCGATTGGGGCTATGCATGGATTCCTGTTTTAGGACCTGCAGCGGGAGCTTTATTGGGTGCCTATATTTTGACCTTAAACTAGACCAGCTATGTATATTGGATCAATCGACCAGGGAACAACAAGTTCTCGGTTTATCATATTTAACAAGGCAGGAGAAATTATTTCCGTTGGCCAAAAAGAACATCAGCAGATTTATCCACAAGCTGGCTGGGTAGAGCATAACCCGGATGAAATCTGGAAAAATACGCAGGAAGTTATTGGCCTAGCTTTAGGAAAAGCGAACTTATCAGCGAAAGATATTGCGGCGGTTGGGATTACGAACCAACGAGAAACCACGGTCGTTTGGAATAAACATACGGGGAAACCCTATTATAATGCCATCGTTTGGCAAGATACACGCGTCGGATCTGAATTAGCTGAACTTGCTAAAGACGGGGGCATGGATCGTTTTCGTGCCAAAACGGGATTGCCACTAGCAGCCTATTTTAGTGGATTAAAATTACGTTGGCTACTCAATAACATCGAAGGACTTCGTTCCGATGCTGAAAAAGGCGATGCGATTTTCGGAAACATGGATACGTTTATTGCCTGGCATTTAACAGGTGGGTTACACATCACGGATGTGACAAATGCGAGTAGGACCCAACTCATGGATTTGGCGACATGCCAATGGGACGATGAAATTTTGGGCATATTTAACATCCCAAAAATCATGTTACCCGAGATTAAACCTAGCTCCGCCGTGTACGGACTTGCAAAGGGCGTTTTAGGCGGTGTACCATTAGCTGGGATTTTAGGGGACCAACAAGCTGCGTTAGTTGGCCAAACCTGCTTCAACCCGGGCCAAGGAAAAAATACCTACGGAACCGGTTGCTTTTTACTCATGAATACCGGGGAAAAACCTGTTCCCTCCCAACATGGCTTACTAACAACCGTGGCATATCAGTTAGGAAATGAACCCGTGCATTATGCTTTGGAAGGCTCTGTTGCCATAACCGGCGCATTGGTTCAATGGCTTCGTGACAACTTAGGGATCATTAAAAACAGCCCAGACATTGAAAAATTAGCGAAAGAAGTGGATGACAATGGCGGTTGCTATTTTGTTCCTGCATTCTCTGGATTATATGCCCCCTATTGGAAATCGGATGCACGTGGTGTTATCGTAGGTCTTACCCGCTATGTGAATAAATCACATATCGCTCGGGCTGCTTTGGAAGCAACTGCATTTCAAACATGGGAGGTGCTTGAAGCCATGGAAAAAGATGCTGGCATTCCAATTACGTCACTACGCGTGGACGGCGGCATGGTCGTCAATCAATTATTGATGCAATTTCAAGCAGATATACTGGGAGCAGAAGTAATTTGCCCAAAAATTATAGAAACCACTGCTTTGGGTGCAGCCTATGCCGCTGGGCTGGCCGTAGGATATTGGGAAAATCTAGATGACCTGCGGAAAAACTGGGGTATTGCACATACGTGGAAAAAACAAATGCCGACGGAAAAACGCCAGCATCTGCAAGGTCAATGGAAAAAGGCCGTCACGAAAAGTTTCGACTGGGCAGAAGATTAAACACGCTTAATCTTCACCGCCTCTACTTTTGTTGTCCCATAAGCAGGACAATACGCAGGTTGTGCACAGGAACTAAAGATTAATCCGGCCAACACACTTAATGCAATAAGCTTTTTCATATCGTTTTGATTAAACTGTAACAGGTATATTTACGGCCACCGGCTTCTTTTCTATCACCGGAACTTTTGGCTCATTATAGCCCAAAATCTGAAGCATCGTACCACTTGACTGCTCCTCTTGGAATAAGCGTGTGGTAATTGTTCCATCATCAAGGCGGTCAACAATCACATGTTTAGGAGCAGGAATTAAACAATGTTGGATTCCCCCATACCCACCTAAGGACTCTTGGTAGGCGCCGGTGTGAAAAAAGCCAACATACTGGCGTTCCTGATCCTCTTCAAATATAGGCAAATATAAGTCAGAACTGTGCGCCTCCGTATTGTAAAAATCCATCGAATCACAAGTTAAGCCACCTAAGTTAACTTTCTGATATGGGGAACTCCAGTTATTCACCGGAAGCATAATGTATTTTTGATTCATGCCCCACGAATCTGGCAATTGCGTAATAAAAGATCCGTCGATCATATACCACAACTCCTTATCATTCTGCAACTTCTGATCGATAATCTCATACAAAACGGCTCCACTTTCACCTACCGTATACGAACCAAACTCAGTGAAAATATTAGGAACCGGTACATTGTTTTTATTGCAAATCCACGAAATTGATTCAACGATTTCGTCGACCATCGACTGGTAATCGTAGTTAAATTGAAGCGAAGTTTGAATCGGCAAACCACCACCCAAATCAATCGAATCTAATTCAGGACAAACTTTTTTCAATTCGCAATATTTGTAAATAAAGCGGCTCAATTCAGACCAATAATACGCCGAATCTTGGATACCCGTATTAATAAAGAAATGAAGCATCTTTAAATTAAACTTCGGATTTGGTTTGATTTTCTCCTCATACAGAGGAATCACATCCGAGTAACGAACACCCAAACGAGACGTGTAAAAAGCAAAATCAGGCTCCTCATCCGTGGCAATGCGAATCGCTAGATTGGCCTTTTCGGCAGTCACCGACTTCTCATAGAAATCAATTTCCTTTAAATTATCAAGGATTGGAATGCAATTAAATCCATCATTGATTAACTCTGAAATATATTGCGTATACAAAGGTTGCTTGTAGCCGTTACACAAAATATAGGTCGACTTTGTCACTTTTCCTTGATTGTACATATCCCGAATAATCGGAATATCAAATGCACTTGAGGTCTCTAAATGCACATGTTGCTTCAAAACTTCCTCTAAAATGAAAGAGAAATGGGATGACTTCGTACAGTAACAGTAGGTGTAATTTCCTTTGTAATTGTATTTCTTGATGGCATTACGAAAAAGCAATTTGGCATTTTCAATATGCTCCGAGATTTTGGGCAAATAAGAAACCTTTAACGGCGTGCCATATTGTTTGATGATTTCCATCATGGGCACGTTGTTAAATAACAACTCATTATTCTCATTGATATTGAATTCGCGTGTAGGGAACTCAATGGTTTGATCAATTAGATCGACGTAATTTTTCATTCAGTCAGATGAATTGTACTCAAGCGAACTTGAGTTTGTGGAAAAACGTGCAAAACTGCAATAAAAGTATGTACTTTGCAAACAAATTACTGATTAAGTTATTATGCCCAAAATACATTTTATCGCAATCGGCGGCGCTGCCATGCACAATTTAGCACTTGCCTTAAAAGCCAAAGGATTTGAAATTACCGGCTCCGATGATGAAATTTATGAACCTTCCAAGAGTCTCTTAGACGCAAATGGCATCCTTCCTGATGCATTTGGCTGGTTTCCAGATAAAATAACATCGGATTTAGATGCCGTCATTGTGGGGATGCATGCGCGTGCCGACAACCCTGAACTGGTACGAGCACAAGAATTAGGCATTCAGATTGAGTCCTATCCTTCATTTTTATACGAGCAAAGTAAAAACAAGCAGCGTATCGTCATTGCAGGAAGTCATGGAAAAACTAGTATCACCTCCATGATTTTACATGTTTTAAAAACGCTTAATAAACCATTTGACTATTTAGTGGGCGCGCGGATTGAGGGATTCGACCTGATGGCCTCGCTTTCAGAAGCTCCGATAATTGTTATCGAGGGAGATGAATACCTCGCTTCACCGATCGACCGACAAGCCAAATTTTTGGTCTATAAACCACATATTTGTTTAATCTCAGGGATTGCCTGGGACCACATTAATGTGTATCCTACATTTGAATCGTACACCGATTCATTCAAAAAATTAATTCAAGAATTACCAAAAGCAGGCTGTTTGTTTTTTGATGAAACAGATGACGTGCTGATGAACCTAACGGAAAATTGTCCGGAGCATGCCGACAAGCAAGGATATAAGGCCCATCCTTCAGTTGTCAAAAATGGCCAAACTATTTTATTGGGCGAAGATGGCAAAGAGTATCCGATTCAGGTTTTTGGTGAGCATACCTTGAAAAATTTGCAGGGTGCTCGCTTAATTTGCGAGCAAATTGGCATTTCGACTACTGCTTTTTATGAGGCCATTCAAAACTTTAAAGGGGCAGCAAAACGATTGGAATTGGTTGCATCCTCAGAAAATGGATTGTTTTATAAAGATTTTGCACATGCTCCATCGAAAGTAAAAGCAACCACAGATGCATTGAAAAATCAATTCCCCTCCCGAAAACTTGTTGCTTGTTTGGAATTACACACATTCAGTAGTTTAAATCCTGCATTTTTACCTCACTATGCGGGAACATTGGATTTAGCAGATGAGGCAATCATCTATTTAAGTGAACATGCGCGTGAGATTAAACGTATGGATCGCATCGAGGAACAAGTCCTTCAAACGTATTTCAAGCATCCTCGCCTGCGCGTTATCCGCAATGCGGAAACATTGCGTGATTCCTTGTTACAGGAAACTTGGGGGGACACCAACTTGCTTATGATGTCTTCAGGGACATTTGATGGATTGGTTATGCCAAAATTGGGCCAAGAAATAGGTATGTTACGCGCTTAGTAATTGATCTAATTCGGCTTTAAAACCAGTTAACAAAAGCTCTTTCATGCTAATCTTACGTTTTTGCGTATTGATTTTGCTTTGAGTTGGCTTATCATCCATAAGTCGATCCTGTTCTGCTTGCGCAATAAAATCATCCAGTTCACCACGTTCCTTTTTCGTCATGTAGTCCATTTGATTAATCATGATTTTCAATTGCTCAATCCGTGGCTTGTCATTTAAGGCTGGATGGCGATATGAAATCACGCGTAATAAATAGTTCATCTCAAAAATCTTATCACACGCATTTCGGAAACGTTCAGCCATACTACGATCGACTGTTTTCACTTGTGCGGTAACCTCTTTCCATTTAATGAGGTAGGCCTTGGCTAAGTCGGCAGTGGCCGGCATATTCAACTGATCACCCAACTTCAATTCCAGCTCCCCTGTCATGGCAACAAGTTCTTGCACACGTGGATCTATCCGAGGCTTATATTCAATGCCATTAATGCGATTATATTTTTCAAAAAACATGTCATTGGCTTTCTTAAAATTCTTCCAAAGCATAGATTGTTTTTTGGGAGGAAGGCCAATGACTAACTTCCACTCTTTTTGTAATTCTTTGACTTTAATGATGGCTGCGTCTAGGTCGTCCGACTTGCGGTATTGATGCACGGCATCGATGTATCCTTGTAATGTGAGGATTTTCTCGTCAATTTGTCGGTTTTTATCTTCAAAAAATGCTCTTCTACGTAAGAAGAACTGATCCATAATTTCTTGAAATGAATCTGATAAGGAGTCTTGAAATTGCTTATCGACTGGCCCGGTTTTCACCCATTTTGCCTTCAAATCCATTAGCTCATCGGTCGCGGCAATCACATCCTCTTGGTTGGCAATCACCTGCGCATCCTCAATGAGTGCGCGCTTAATCTCCAGATTCTTGATTTGATTGTTTTGGATTAGACCACGTAAGAAGATTTCTAATTCATCCAACTTAGCTAATAAAGGGATAAAATCGCCTAGTCCATCAAACGTAATTAGATACGCTTTCATTTGAACAACCTTTGTCAGGTAGGAGCCCTTATTCTGCACTTCTTCAAGTTCCTGTACTAATTGATTTACCTTGGAATTGGCTAATTCGAATCGTCGGGCGAAATAATTTACAGCTTCTTGTTCAGTTTCACGAACAAATCCGATTTCCCGCGATGGAAAATCTAGGTAGGCGTTTAGGAAAACTTTGCCGTCCTGGCAAAACCCAAACTCATTTTTAGCGGTGTGGCTCATATTAATTCTTATAAAAGAGCTTCAAGCAAACGCTTTGGCTCATTAAATCCGACGTCAATTTATCTAAAAAATTATAAAGAAGTAAAGAAATCCGTAAGAGAAATTCAAAAAATTACATAAAAATAACATTCTTTGCAGGTTCATATTAAACCAAACACGATTGACCCTATGAGTAACGAAACTATTATCTTTTCAATGGAGCGTGTATCCAAAGTGATACCCCCCCAGAAAACGATCATTAAAAATATATATTTATCCTTTTTTTATGGGGCTAAAATTGGTGTTCTTGGACTCAACGGTTCAGGTAAATCCACCCTTTTGCGTATCATCGCCGGAATAGATAAATCATTTACGGGAGACGTTGTTTGGTCGCCCGGATACACCGTAGGTTTACTTGAACAGGAACCACAATTAGACCCAACTAAGACCGTTCTTGAGGTCGTTGAAGAAGCCGTTGTTGAAATCAAAAACTTGTTGAAAGAGTTTGACGAAATCAATGAGGCCTTTGGAGATCCAGATGCTGACTTTGATAAATTGCTTACGCGTCAAGGAGAGGTACAAGAAAAATTAGACCATTTCAATGCATGGGAATTAGATACGCGTTTGGAAAAAGCGATGGATGCCTTGCGTTGTCCGGATCCAGATGCGTTAGTCAGCACACTTTCTGGTGGAGAAAAACGCCGTGTGGCACTTTGCAGATTACTACTTCAAGAGCCTGATGTCTTGTTATTGGATGAGCCTACCAACCACTTGGATGCAGAATCGGTAGACTGGTTGGAGCAACATTTACGTCAATACAAAGGAACCGTTATTGCCGTAACTCACGATAGATACTTCTTAGATAATGTAGCAGGCTGGATTTTGGAGTTAGATCGTGGTGAAGGGATTCCATGGAAAGGAAATTATTCTTCGTGGTTGGAGCAAAAACAAAACCGTTTGGCACAAGAAGAGAAGACAGAGTCGCGCCGACAAAAAACCTTGCAGCGGGAGTTGGAGTGGGTTCGTATGGCACCAAAAGCCCGTCAAGCGAAATCAAAAGCGCGTATTGGTTCCTATGAGAAATTATTATCTGAAGAGAACCGTCAGAAAGAAGACAAATTGGAATTATTCATTCCAGCGGGCCCGCGTTTAGGGAATAAGGTCATTGAGGTACAGGGCGTTTCCAAGTCCTTTGGCGATAAATTACTCTATGAAAATGTAAGTTTTTCACTTCCTCCAGCAGGAATTGTTGGGATTATTGGGCCTAATGGCGCGGGTAAAACAACGATGTTCAAGTTAATTACAGGACAATTAGAACCGGATTCGGGTAGTTTTGAGGTGGGTGAAACAGTGAAATTAGCTTATGTAGATCAGGAGCACAATCAACTGATTGCTGAGAAATCAGTATATGAAACCATTGCCGATGGAAATGATTGGATCATGCTTGGCGGCAAGCAAGCGAATGCCCGTGCGTATGTGAGCAAATTTAATTTTAATGGGGCGGATCAAGAAAAGAAAATTGGCAATTTATCTGGTGGCGAACGCAACCGGGTACATTTAGCGATGATGTTGAAGGAAGGCGCGAATGTGTTATTGCTAGATGAGCCGACGAACGACTTGGATGTAAATACGCTACGAGCTCTGGAAGAAGGTTTAGAGAATTTTGCGGGTTGTGCGGTGGTTATCTCCCATGATAGGTGGTTCTTGGATCGTATTGCAACGCATATTTTAGCATTTGAGGGGGATTCCCAAGTGACTTATTTTGAAGGTAATTATTCAGAATATGATGAGGCGCGTAAGAAACGCTTAGGTGACGCGGCTCCGAAACGAATTCGATACAAGAAACTGCAATAGCGTTAAAAGTATAATATTTACCTAATTTTGTAGCTAATCTGAAAATACAGAACGATGACTCCAAGAGAAAAAATTCAAGCGGTAATTGACGAAATGGGGAAAGTGGTTGTTGGGCAGGAACGCCTCATCAACCGTTTGCTTGTGGGCCTTTTTACTGGCGGACACGTGCTTCTCGAAGGCGTCCCAGGACTAGCTAAAACATTAACAATCAACACATTAGCGAAAATTTTGGATTTGCATTTTCAGCGAATCCAATTCACGCCAGATTTACTTCCTTCGGATTTAGTGGGTACGATGATTTACAATCCGCTAAAGAATGAATTTGAAGTCAAGAAAGGTCCAATTTTTGCTCAGATTATATTAGCTGATGAAATTAATCGGGCTCCAGCAAAAGTACAATCGGCCTTATTGGAGGCTATGGCCGAAAAGCAGGTAACAATAGGCGAAACTACCTATTTATTGGACAAGCCATTTCTAGTGCTAGCGACCCAAAATCCGGTGGAACAAGAAGGAACTTTTCCTTTACCGGAAGCGCAGGTAGACCGCTTTATGATGAAGGTTTTCTTGAATTATTTGGATAAGGAACAGGAGCTCGAGGTGATGCGCAAGATGTCTAATATGGATTTTCAGTATGAACCCAAATCAATTTTGGGCCTACAGGATATACAAGCTATACGTAAGGAAATAAATCAAATTACCATTTCGGAGACGCTGGAAAAATACATTATTGAATTAATTTTTGCGACGCGAAATCCGGTGGATTATGGTCTGACTAAAGAGGCGGATTACATTCAATTTGGCGCATCTCCGCGTGCGAGTATTCATTTAAACTTAGCTGCCAAGGTGATGGCCTACCTGGCAGGTCGTGATTATGTGTTACCAGAAGACATAAAAGAAATGACGCCGGATGTGTTAAATCACCGGATTATTTTGACTTACGAGGCAGAGGCGGATAACATTACGAGCTTGCAAATCATTCAAACGATCTTGAGTTCGGTGGCAATTAATCGCTAAATCATCAGTAAATAAGCGATTTGAATTGCTTTAAAGGTCAAATTAAGACCTTATGAGATTTCGTTTCGCGCTGATCATCAGCACCTGTTTACTTTTTAGTTTCAATGCATCTGAGCCTTTGCGCGTATTTTTGATTGGCGATTCCACGATGGCCGACAAGATTCCTGCGGACTTTCCAGAGACTGGCTGGGGGATGCCCTTTGCAAAATTATTTAATGAGGCAGTTGAGGTGCAAAATCATGCGTTTAATGGCCGGAGCACCAAAAGCTTCCGCCGCGAAGGTCGCTGGGCAAAAGTACAAACCCAATTAAAAAAAGGGGATTATGTGTTTATTCAGTTTGGCCATAATGATGCCAAAGTAAGTGATACAACTCGGTATGCTTCGGCTCAAACAGATTTTCGTGCCAATCTCATTCGCTATGTGATGGAGACACGAGCATCAGGTGCTACCCCAATTTTATTAACGCCGACTCAACGGCGTAAGTTTGATTCTACAGGTGTTTTTGTCGATCAACATGCAGATTATCCGGCAGTAGTGCGCGAAGTAGCGGCGCAGGAAAAAGTGATGTTGATTGATGTAGAAAAGGCAAGTAAATCGATTATCCAGCAAGAAGGGCCCGAAGGCGCGAAAAAAATATTCTTGCATTATCCGGTAGGCATATTTAAGAAATTCATGAAAGGAGTGGCAGATGACACGCACTTCTCGCCCTATGGTGCGATGCGCATGGCAAATCTGGTGGCAGAAGCTTTAGCTAATTCCACAGAGCATTTGAAAAGCTTCTTACGTAAATCAGCTTTCAGCGAAAAATATGAATTCGAATTACCTGCCGTGGCAACGACAGCATTTAAAAAAGATACATTTAATATCGTGCAATATGGAGCTAAGCGCGCAGTAAGGGTGTTGAATACGGGTGCGATCCAACAAGCGATACAAGTTGCAAACCAACAAGGCGGTGGGGTTGTCTTAATTCCTTCCGGATTCTGGATTAGTGGGCCGATAACAATCTTATCGAATGTGAATTTGCATTTGGCGCAAGGTGCTGTTTTGCAGTTTAGTGATAATCCAAAAGATTACCCTCTAGTTCGCACAAATTGGGAGGGTGTAGATGCAATCAGGGCTCAATCTCCTATTTCAGCTTTGGGTGCTCGGAATATTGCCATAACGGGTCAGGGAATTATTGATGGTTCGGGGGAAGCGTGGAGACCGGTCAAGAAAGGGAAAATGACAGCAGGAGAATGGGATAAATTGGTTCGTTCGGGCGGAGTATTGGATCCCAAAAAAGAAACCTGGTACCCAACGGCTGGGGCGCTAAAAGCGTCTACGATGGATCGCCCGGGTGTCGTGGCGGCAGGGTTTACGGAGGCAAATACAGAGGAAATTAAAGAATTTGTCCGGCCAAACATGATTAGTTTACGGGAATGTGAGCAAGTGTTATTGGAAGGTGTTACGTTTCAAAATTCACCGGCTTGGAATATTCACCCACTGCTTTGTAAGCATGTAATCGTTGAAAATATCTCCGTAAAAAATCCCTGGTATGCGCAGAATGGTGATGGAATTGATATTGAATCTTGCGAGTATGTGACGGTGCGTAATTCGCGTTTCGATGTGGGTGATGATGGAATTTGTCTGAAATCTGGCAAGGATGCGGAAGGCCGTAAACGCGGTCGGCCAAGTGCGCATATCATGATTGAGAATTGTGTTGTTTTCCATGGTCATGGTGGAGTGGTGGTCGGAAGTGAGATGTCGGGGGGTGTGCATGACTTGTATGTAAGGAATTGTCAGTTTTTAGGAACGGATGTAGGATTACGATTTAAGACAGCGCGGGGACGGGGCGGTGTCGTAGAAAACGTGTTTATTCGCGACATTTCAATGAAAAATATTGCTGGCGAGGCGATTCTATTTGACATGTATTATCAGGGGAAAGATCCAGTGGCTACTTTTGGCGATGGAGGTGAGACTCCTAAAATTGAATTGTTACCTGTCAATGAAGGAACGCCACAGTTTAGACATATTTTCGTTGAAAATGTAGTTGCCAAAGGAGCCGAAACTGGATTGTTGATTCGCGGCTTACCCGAAATGCCGATTCACCACATTCAACTTAGCAATTTAGATATTGAAAGTATCCAAGGGTATCGGGTAATTGAGGCGCGGGATATTGTCTTGAAGCAAGCAAAATTCACGGAGACTGGGGCGAAAAAATCGGAGTTATTTCATGTGAAAAACTGGAAAAATAATTAACCCATCTCCTACCTTTGCCAATCCTCCAAGGTTTGGCAAAGGTAAGGGGGAAAAACTTCAAGTAACTGATATAATTACTTGTGTAAAATCAAAATACTCGGATCCGTCACATAACGCCCAGACTGATCGCCATACAGCGCCAAACCTCCACGCGTCGACTCGAATCGAAGCACTAATTTCCCCGTTTTCAAAGCGACTTGCCAAGCAACTGGAGGAATCACACCCTGAACGAAATACCCATAGGTTCCCGCCTCATCTAATTTTTTATTCCGCGCCTGATAATGCCACGAAAGCACTCCCTGGTGATCCGCGGGATCATCCGCTAAAACCGTCTCTAACGCCATAATTCCATTAGCCGAAACACGCATCGAGGAAGAAGATGGATACACATCCGTTTGTGGATAGGCATTGGGATTAACACTGGGATCAAAGGTGCCTTTGCCCAACATATAATCTCCATCCATTTTTCCACCACCTGGACGATCCTTGCCCAAAACAGGCTTAGAGGAAGCCTCCGCCATAAATCGCACCTCAGCAATATCGGAACCAGTAATCGGGAATTCATATTCAAAATAACCAACCCCGGCCCCGTTAACCTTTTGGCCTAAAACTCCTGTCCATTGCTTTTCCGGCCATTGCGAAGCACTATAACGCTCCACGGGAATGGAAACTAATTCCATTTTTGGATTCGACGGCTTTAAATTTCCTTCCTCAACGATAATATGCCCAAAATTCCGATGTAACACTTTTCCCGAAACATCCATCAAAATGAAGCTGAGCGTATTGACTGATTTATCTTTTGGTAAAACCACAGACAAAGAATCCAACGCCCGAACATCCCAAGGAGCAAATTTCAAAGGCAATTCCTTCGTCCAATGTGCTTGCTTTTCTCCCCACGCCGTCACACCAGCAAACGAAATTTTCAAACGCAGCCCACCTGACAAATCCGTCATGGATGACAGATGAAGCGGAATCTTAATGGTTTGACCAGCCTTTCCAGCCCAAGTTATTTCTTGACCCGTGGAAACATAAAATGGTCCATGCAAATCCTTCAATGTCATGCCTGGAACAATCGCACCTAACCCCGTTTCCTTCTCCGTCCGATCAAATTTATAATAGCCATTCCACTCATTAATCACATCGTGATGTTCGGTGTACAACCAACCAGCCATCTTCGGATGATTCCGAAACGAATTCATCGCCTTATGATAATCAAACGTATAATCAACATCACCCGTACTTCCTTGATACCCCCACACATTCCCAAACTCCGAATTAATCATAGGCTGCGCCCCTTGCACATAACCCTTTTCAAAATTCCACTGACTACCCGGAAACACATTTTTCGATTGATCATCCATCACTTTATCCCATTCATATCCCGCTTGATAGGCATGCCATGAATGAATATCCGTCTCCGTATGCCCCCGACCACAACAAATCGAATTGTCTTCCACTAGGCGTGTTGGGTCTAAAGATTTTGCCAAACGATATACCGAAGCCACCCATTTTTGCGTCTCAAGCGTATAGGTCGACTTTTTATCAATCCGTGTAACCAAACCCCACGTTTCATTGAAAGTTATCCAAGAAAAAATCGACGGATGATTAAAGTCGCGCTTCAACATCTCATGCAAGGTGTATTCCGTCTCCCGACGCATATCGGCATCCGGCTCACCCCAAGAATTAGGAACGTCCGACATCACCAATAAACCCAATTTGTCTGCCCAATATAATTTGCGTGGAATATCCACTTTGATGTGTGTTCGAATCCCATTTAACCCGATTCGCTTACTGCGAATGATTTCATCCTTCATAAATGCATCCGAAGGAAACGTATAAAATCCATCCGCATGGTAACTTTGATCAAGTGCCAGCTGCAAATACACCGGTTTATTGTTTAACGCAATGTAAGGAATCTTGGACCCCGGTAATGGCGTCACTGAAATCTTCCGAAATCCGAAATATCCCTTAACCTGATCATCCCCTAAACTCAGCGACAAATCATATAAATAGGGATCCTCCAACGACCACAATCGTGGCTTGACCAATTTCAACGTAAGATCCGCTGAAGCATCACCTTTTTTAACCGATACACTTGCCGACTGCCCATTGGCCAGCCTCAACGCTAAAACGGCATCTTTTGAAGCAGCAGTACCTAAGTAGGTTTTGACCCGAACAGTGCCCTTGTCAATATCTGGATAAACCGCATAATGATCAATGTAATCCGAACCCCGCGCATCCAAATAAACCGTCTGCCAAAGGCCCCGCGCATTCCCATACCCCTGTTTCCCATACAACGTAAACATGCGGCGTTTGTCATCTACACGGATGTCAACCGATTGAATCCCTGCTTTCAAAAATGAAGTGACGTCAAAATCAAACGGAGTATATCCCCCTTTATGCTCGCCAGCAAATTTGCCATTTACATACACAGACGTATGCCAATCGGAAGCACCAATATTCAAAAACACGCGCTTAGAACCCCACACGGCAGGTACCTGAAAAGTCCGGTGATACCACGCCACATCCGCTTCGTCCTTCACGCCAGAAAGCTTCGATCCCCAAGGAAAAGGAACCTGAATTTTATGAACAAATTTGGATGGAATAACGAGAGTAGAATCAAAGGTGAAATCCCATGAGCCATTTAGATTCAACCACTGTGACCGCATTAAATCAGGCCTCGGATGTTCCGGAAGGGGTTGAGCAGTTTTTTGTGCAAAAGCAAACGAGTTAGCTCCCAAGAATAGGAGTATCAATAGTTTTTTCATAGGTTTAGATTTACGCAAGGGCATTCCAATGCTAAAAACAAATTTGGCAAATTTTCTGATTGTTTCAGCTAATTTTTAATTTAAAAGGTAATTTTACGGCCATGAGTCAATTAGAAGAATTAAAAAAGAAAATTCCTACGCAAATAGCCGTAATCGGAGGAGGTAGTTGGGCAACAGCACTTGTTAAAATTTTATCTGAAAACCAGGTCAAAATTAAATGGTGGATCCGTCGGAAATCAGATGTTGACTTTATCCGAAAATACAACCACAACCCAAGCTACCTTACAGATGTAGCCATCAACCCCCGGAAAGTAAAAACATATAGTAAAATGTCAGACGCCTTAGCAGGTGTTGAATATATCATTTTAGCAGTACCCGCTGCATTTATTCCAGCCACATTAAAAGATTTAAACCAAAAACACTTCGAAGGAAAAAAAATTGTGTCAGCGATTAAGGGCATGATTCCAGAAGAAAATTTATTGGTCACCGACTGGATGGAAAAAGCATTCAATGTGCCTATCAGCCAAACCTGTGTTATTGCTGGCCCATGTCACGCCGAGGAGGTCGCACTCGAAAAACAGTCCTATTTGACTATTGCATCACCCTCTTTGGCAGTTGCCCAATCATTTTCAAATTTACTGAACAGTCGATTTCTTCAAGCACACGCCATCGAAGATCTCTATGGCGTGGAATATTGTGCGGTTATCAAAAACATCATTGCCATTGCTTGCGGAATTACACGAGGTTTAGGATTTGGCGACAACTTTCAAGCCGTTTTGGTGAGTAACGCGATGCAGGAAATTAAGATTTTCTTAGATGCCGTTTACCCGGAAGCTAAACGCGACTTAAACAGCTCAGGATATCTGGGTGATTTATTAGTAACTGCGTATTCGCAATTTTCGCGCAACCGTACGTTTGGAAACATGATTGGCAAAGGATACTCCGTTAAATCAGCGCAGATTGAAATGAACATGATCGCAGAAGGGTACTACGCCGTACGGAGTATTCACGCGATTACGCGTCAGCACAATCTTCATCTTCCGATTATCGAAGCTGTCTACAACATCGTATATGAGAAGGCGAATCCACAAGCGGAAATGAACAAACTAAAAGGATACTTAAAGTAAGAAGGACTTAATTAATGTCGCTGTTGATGCCAAAGATTCTTGCGAAGGTTTCAACTTTTCTTGCGAAAAATTAATGTCCAACATCCGATTCATAGGTACCAAATGTACATGCGCGTGTGGCACTTCCAATCCAATGACAGCCACACCAATACGCTTACATGGAATGGCTTTCTTAATAGCCGGAGCAATTTTTTGCGCAAATTTCATCAAGTCGCCAAGTAATTCTGGATCTAAATCAAAGATATAATCAACCTCTTGTTTGGGAATAACCAACACATGACCCTCTACTAAAGGCATTACATCTAGAAATGCCATAAAACGATCATCCTCCGCAATCAAATGACATGGGATTTCTCGATTAACAATTTTGGTAAATATCGTAGCCATTAATCGATGCGTTTTAGATTACACTTCGTAATCGGCTTAATAATCAAAGGTACTTTTTCCAATTTCACCGCATCACTATCCAAGCCAAAATACTTGTCCTCCGAATGCGTAAACTGCTTCACAAAGAAGTGAGCCTTCATCACCAAACGATCCATGATTGGCATCTCATTGTCATAGGATAAGAATTTCTCTAGGACAACAAAACGGAAATCACCAATAACATTTTGCTCATTTAAAGATTTATATCGAGAGGTAATATCCACCTCACCGCGGGCAACCATCTCTTCTACAACCTTACGGAAGTATAAATTAATACGTTGCTCGACGCGGAAACCTAATTTGAAATTCACCTTAATAATATCATCCCGCTCAATCACAGTAACCTTATAATCCATTGTATACGGATCATCCGTGGTATCCACGTGCACAAACCAATAGATATCGGCTTTCTTTGGTCGGCGTTGAAAAATAGAGTAAATAATCTTCGATTCAATATCCGTCACACGCGCAGCGTTAGACATAAATACCAAATGTGTGGCATATTTGGGAATCGTTTCATCGTTGCTCAATTCCTTTAGAGGTTCAATGTAGTCGGCCAACTTCTCATACTCGGTTAATTGTTTTTTAATGCGTGTTGCACGCAACCACACCCACATTAATAAAATAATAACTCCAGCTATAAATAAAGAAACGTAACCACCATGCCAGAATTTCTGCAAGTTTGCGACCAAAAATGCACCCTCTAGGGAAACGTAAACAACTAAAAATAATAGAATCCACCACATGTCAACCTTCTTAATGTGCAGATAATAGGCCATTAATGAAGTCGTCATTAACATCGTCATCGTGATAGCTAATCCATAAGCCGCTTCCATATTGGCAGATTCACGAAACCATAACACAACGCCAATACACCCCATCCAAAGCAATAAATTAATAGACGGCACGTAGAGTTGGCCTTTTTGATCTGATGGATAAATCAAGCGTACACGCGGCCAAAAGTTTAAGCGAATCGCTTCTGAAATCAATGTAAATGAACCCGATATTAAGGCTTGAGAGGCGATTACCGCCGCTGCAGTCGCTAGCAAAATTCCAGAGAACAAAAACTGTACCCCCAGCTCAGATCTAAGTAATTCAAAAATGGGCTTTTTAGCACCTAATAACTCTCCAGTATGAGACAATAACCAAGCCCCTTGGCCGAAGTATTGAAGCAACAAAGCAACTTTAACGAACATCCAAGAAATTCGGATGTTGTCACGGCCACAGTGGCCTAAATCTGAATAGAGCGCTTCCGCTCCTGTGGTACACAAAAATACCGCACCTAACGTCCAAAACCCCGCCGTTCCCGACTGATGTGTAGTTAATAAATCATAAGCAAATTGAGGATTAATCGCGCGCAAGATGGACCAATCATTCTCGATACCTAGTATACCAGTGAAGGCTAACATCCCAAACCAAGCCAACATGATAGGACCAAAAAACTTACCTACAACCTTCGTTCCTAAGATTTGGAAAAGGAATAGACCCGTTAAAATTACGATAACCAAAGGAATAGTATCCGTTACAAAAGGGGTTCCATCTGCATGATGCAACATCCGCAAGCCTTCTACAGCTGAAGAAACCGAAATTGGGGGTGTAATTATTCCATCGGCCAAAAGCGTGGCTCCTCCGATAATTGCCGGAAGTGTTAGCCATTTGGCATGCCTCCGAACTAAAGCAAACAACGCAAAAATTCCACCTTCACCCTTATTGTCGGCACGCAAGATCAGAATAACATACTTCAATGTTGTCTGTAAAGTCAAGGTCCAGAAAATACATGATAAACCACCTAAGACTGTTAATTCATTAATTGGATTGTCGCCGATGATGGCTTGCATTACGTAGAGCGGAGAAGTTCCGATATCCCCATAAATGATACCCATAGCTACCAAAAGGCCGGCAGCCGTCATTTTATTCTTGTGTTTGTGTTCCATTTAACTAAAAGGGTAGTAAACGTATTATCAAATAAAAATGCTTTAACGTAAGAGTGCAAAAAATGCCCAAAATTGTACTATTTCATACCATTTTCTTGAAATATTTCAAGAAGTGGAGGCAAATATAGTTCAATGTTTTTGATATCAAATAGGGATGAATTTTTTTTCACCGAAAGCCTGGTGACATGGAGGTTAACGCGTATAATAATAACCAAAAATGATGTTCATTTCGTCCTCCGAGGTGAGTCCAAAATTAATGTCTTTAGCTGTATCATTGACGTAGGTGACAACAGATGTCAAACCTTCGCCAGCCTTCAATTCAATCGGAGCCGCATAATTAATTACTTTGGGATGTTCCCAATCGGTATTTTCATAGATCAACTCGCCGTTTCTTGAACCTCCTTTAATTTTTATTTGAAATAATTTTCCTTTTGCGTGATAATGCGAGGTAAGTGAAACGACCACCACATCCTTATCAAATTTAAAATCGCGCGTAATCGTGGTGGTTTGTTTAGCCGGTAACGTAAAATTAGTTACACCAAAATCAATCATCTGCACTGCTTTTTTGACTTGATCCGCGGGTACTGTATACAAATTCACATAATTTTCCCCATAAAGCGGCTCCTTCGTTCGATTAAAGTAATGTGGGTTCAAATCAACTGAAGCATTCGCTGGCAATTGAAGGGCCATACCTTCTGGGAACGTATAGTCTGAATTAGGATCCGTACCGCCACCTAAAAAAATATGATTCGACATTTGCAAGAATGTCAATATATTTAGAGAGTTGTCTAAATTTCTTAAATCGCGAATCTCATCTTCTTTTGGTAGTACCGATTTATTTCTAAAATCATAAATAACCATGTGGTGGCTATTCGACCGCGACTTTAATTTAATTCGGGAAACGTATACAGGAGCCGCGTTATTCAAGGGCCTGCGTACAAATAGTTCACGCTCAAAATTTGGAGGGACAACAAAGCGCTCTACTTTTAACTGAACGCCCGATTTACCTTCCTCAGCTGGAGAAGGCAATGGTATGAAATTTGCACCCTCAACAAAACTAGGTGTTTGATCATCTAACAAGGTAGGATCCGCCACTTCTCCAGCTGCAGGCGCACCTGCGTCGATCCATTTTTGAACAAAAGAGAGCTGACCCTTACTGATTGGCTTTCCTCCCAAGGGCATTGGTGCACCATAATTAACTAAGCCATGATGTGCCAAATCCCAGTTTAACTTATGAAAAAATAAACTTTCGTTCGAAGCAAACTTCTTAACGCGTAGAACAGACCTAGACAAAGCCGCCGCATTGACAGATGGCACACCTACCAAATTTGCATACGCTTTCCCTTTAACCAATATAAGCTTATGCTGTGCAAAGCCGGCATCTTTCTCAGACAAATGACATCCAGATGTCGCGCAAGTTGGCGTTAAAAATTTATCCTGCAGTCGATCAAAAGAAGCTATTTCTTTGGATTGAGGAGCCGGACTGACACCCGGATCCGTAGCCTCTTTCGAACAGGCAAATGCAAAAAATGATACCAATAACCAGCCTTTTCTCATCGTAAATAATACATATCATGTTGTTCACCCGGCTCAATCCGCAAAACACGTCCAAGCACAAGTAAGACTAATTTTCGAGACGCTAACCACAACGGAAGTCCTAATTTTAGCGCAAAATCTGCCAATGTAATAACTTCATTTTCCCGTAAATATTCCATCAACCACTTCTCCGAATCACCATAAGCAAACGTTAAACCAGCATCATTTTCACGACGCAAAATTTGCTTCATTTCTCTACTCGCCTTCACCGTTCTGTCCTTTACCCGTACGTAACATACTGGGTTAGAATCTGATTCCAGCTGCACAAAATGTGGTTTATCCACACTCTCAAAAACATGATAAACAAGCACCGAACGTTCATTCTCCAAAGGTATCCGATAGACATTATACGTAAACGCAGGAAAACAATAGGCATCTATTGCCTTTTCCAACAAGAACTGATCTTCCTCAACAAATTTAGATCCTTCAATTTGACCTTCATCAGAAACACCCACAAATAAATGCCCCCCTTCAGAATTTGCAAAAGCAACCAACTCCTTTATAATCTTCTCTGGAAATTTTACCTTCATCTTAAACTCCAACCGCTGCCCCTCTCCATGGCGAACCAAATGCTTCAGATTTCGCAAATCCAAAAATAGATCGGCATCCTCTCCAGACATTTCATCCAATAAAATTTCATTCCCTGTGCGCATGGTCTTAAAACTCATTTCAATTTAACAAAGTTTTAAAACATTCACATTTTATTTTACTTAGTATAGCTATTCAATAGACTTTGTATATCTTTGTGAAAATTTTAGTAAATGATCCCAGAAAATTTCGAAAAATCACTACTGCCTTTATCACTTGACGAAAGACTTGCCCAAATTGCACTTTTTTTTGAAGGTCAAAAACTGGTGTTTTCCACCTCATTTGGACAAGAGGACCAAGCGATTACGTATGCCATCGCTTCGCAAAAATTAGCTGTAGAAATTTTTACGTTAGATACCGGTCGGCAATTTCAAGAGTCCTATGAACTCATCGATCTAACAGTCAAAAAATCAGGATTCAACCTGACCACCTTTTTCCCGCAAACAGCTGCCGTGGAAGACCTCGTAGCAAAAAAAGGATTTAACTCATTCTACACATCGGTAGAAAACCGGAAGGAATGTTGTTTTATCCGCAAAATCGAACCCTTAAACCGAGCACTTCAAGGTGCAAATGTTTGGATTACTGGGTTACGTGCAGAACAATCAGAGAATCGGGCCGACATGCCCATGATTGAGTGGGATGCGCAGAAGAACCTATATAAAATCAATCCGCTGATTGATTGGTCTTTTAAAACACTTGAAAAATACTTAACCGAACATAAAATACCCCAAAACCCACTACATAAAAAAGGGTTTGTCTCGATCGGATGTGCCCCATGCACACGCGCGATCAGTGAAGGTGAACATCCCCGCGCAGGTCGCTGGTGGTGGGAGAATTCACAAAAAGAATGTGGTTTACACGCCTAATAGTTATTTATGAATACGTACCAAGATAAAATCGGCCATTTCCCGCGTCAACTTGAAGATGAGTCCATCTACATTATGCGTGAGGTTGCGGCACAATTTGAACGCCCAGCCTTACTTTTTTCAGGTGGAAAAGATTCCATTACGCTGGTTCGTTTAGTCCAAAATGCATTCTTTCCAGGTAAAATTCCCTTTCCACTCGTTCACATTGACACAGGCCATAACTTTCCAGAAACAATCGAATTTCGCGATTGGTTAGCCAAAGAAACCGGGGCAGAATTAATTGTACGTTATGTGCAAGATTCGATCGACCAAGGGAAAGCCAAAGAAGAATCAGGCAAATACGCCTCGCGAAATGTCTTACAAACCGTAACGCTATTAGATACGATTGAAGAATTTAAGTTTGATGCATGTATTGGTGGCGCACGTCGTGATGAAGAAAAAGCCCGCGCCAAAGAACGGATCTTCTCAGTTCGCGACGACTTCGGACAATGGGATGCCAAACGCCAACGCCCCGAATTATTTGACATGCTGAATGGCCGCATTGCCGTAGGTGAAAATGTACGTGTTTTCCCGATCTCCAACTGGACCGAATTAGATGTTTGGAACTACATCAAGGAAGAAAAAATGGAAATTCCATCCATCTACTTCGCACACAAACGTCAAGTAATTGAGCGCGACGGTATGCTTTGGGCTGACTCAGACCACTTAAACAAGGAAGCAGATGAAATTCCATTTGAGACAACAGTCCGATTTAGGACCGTTGGCGACATGACCTGCACCGCCGCCGTTGCCTCCGATGCAACCGAAATCGACGTCATTATCGAGGAGATTCTATCAGCGGAAATTTCGGAACGTGGCGCCCGCATCGACGATAAACGTTCGGAAGCAGCAATGGAAAAAAGGAAACAACAGGGGTATTTTTAATCAAGCGAAGAAAGACAATGGATATATTACGCATAGCAACTGCCGGTTCTGTGGATGACGGAAAAAGCACCTTGATCGGTCGTTTATTATATGAGACCAACTCAATCACCAAAGATAAAATTGAAGCACTCGAAACCGCTTCGAAACGCAAAGGGCTTGATTTCTTAGACCTTTCGCTGTTGACAGACGGCCTTATCGCAGAACGCGAGCAAGGAATAACCATCGACGTAGCGCATATTTATTTTTCTACCCCTACCCGTAAATATATCATTGCCGATACCCCAGGGCACGTGGAATATACTCGGAACATGGTAACTGGGGCTTCCAATGCCAAAGTATCCTTAATTCTAGTGGACGCGCGCCAAGGATTAGTCGAACAAACGGCTCGGCACTTGTCGATTGCGGCCATGCTGCGCATTCCCAAAGTGATTATCTGTATCAACAAAATGGATTTGGTTCAATACCAAGAATCCACTTTTGAGGAAATAAAAGCCAGTTTAACCGAACTCGTAGCACAGACAACATTCGCAGGACAAGCAGTTAGTTTCCTACCCATCTCATCATTATACGGTCAAAATATAACTATCAAAGCAGAACACATGCCTTGGTTTACAGGCAATACGCTATTAGGCGAATTAGAGGCATTTGAATATGCGGAGACATTGGCACATGCACCAGCTCGATTTCCGGTACAGTTTGTCGTTAGACCCATGACCGAAGCCTACCACGATTTCCGTGGTTACGCAGGTAAAATAAGTTCTGGTACGTTCCAAGTGGGCGATGCGATTCGGGTTTTACCCACGGGCCAAGAGAGCACCATTGCGACAATCGAAAAATTTGAAACAAAATTATCGACTGCCATTGCTGGCGATTCGGTGGTGATTACCTTATCTACTGACATCGATATTTCACGTGGGAATACGATTGTTTTGGCCAATGATTCCGCTGCTCCGCAATTGAAAGATTTTTCAGCACAGGTTTGTTGGCTTGATCACCAAGCACTTACTCCAGGTAAAACGTATTTATTACAGCACGGCATTAACATCACTAAGGCGAAGATTTCCCAAATCACAGAACGTCTAGACGTTGTTGCGCAGACAGCTACGGAAGGAGTTGATTCGCTGAAGCTGAATGAAATTGGGCGCATTGAGTTGCGAACTGCTCAGCCGATTAGCGCAGATGTGTATGCAAAAAACCCATCCAATGGGGCCTTTATATTGATCGATGAATTTTCGAATTCAACAGTTGGCGTAGGGTTCGTTCAATAAAACTTATTGAAATTTCTTAGGGGCGTACAGGAAACCAAAAGCCTGTGCGCCTTCTTTCGTATGTACTTCGTGGTGCACATAATGCGCTTTCATAATGCGCTTCATGTACCGACTCGTCGCTTTGTATTTGATTTTGATCCGACGATGCACGATAATATCATGGAAAATAAAATAGAAGATTCCGTAAGTCGCAATGCCTAATCCGATATAAAATAAGGGCCAAAGTTCAGGAATCTCAGCTCCTGCGATGATCGTGAGTGTAGATGAAATACCAAAAACAACCGAGAATAAATCATTTTTCTCAACCGGATTATTATGATGTACATGATGTGACTGGTGCCAGCGCCACATAAATCCATGCATAATGTACTTGTGCGTTAGCCAAGCCATACCTTCCATGCCAATAAATGTCACCAACCATAAGAGAATTCCCATTTGAAACTTTTTGAATTTTAACCCAAAATTACACGGAATTGTTTTAAAAATCGACCGCCTGCTTTGGCATAATTCAATTATCTTTGTGGGCTATATATGACCGCATTGCTTTTATGATTGATAAAAATTACGCCCCCCAGGAAATCGAACAAAAATGGTACGCCTATTGGTTGGAAAATAAGGTCTTCGCTTCGAAACCTAACCCAGCAAAGGAAGCGTATTCCATTGTCATTCCGCCACCCAATGTCACCGGGGTGTTGCACATGGGGCACATGTTGAATAATACAATTCAAGATGTATTAATCAGAAAAGCACGTATGGAAGGCAAAGAGGCTTGCTGGGTCCCGGGAACCGACCACGCCTCCATCGCCACAGAAGCAAAGGTCGTAGCCATGCTGAAAGAAAAAGGCATTGAGAAAAAAGACATTACCCGCGAAGAATTCTTGAAACATGCCTTCGAATGGAAGGACAAATACGGCGGAATTATCCTAGACCAATTAAAGAAATTAGGTGCTTCATGTGACTGGGATCGCACCCGATTTACGATGGAACCATCTTTGTATGAGGCAGTTATAGACACCTTTGTACGTTTATATAACAAGGGTTTGATTTACCGTGGCGTCCGAATGGTCAACTGGGATCCGCAGGGAAAAACAGCTTTGTCGGACGAGGAAGTGATTTACAAAGATGTTCAAGCCAAATTATACCATATCCAATATCCCTTAGTAGACGGCTCTGGATTTGTGACGATTGCCACAACCCGACCAGAAACGATCATGGCTGATGCCGCAATTTGTGTCAACCCTGCGGATGAACGCTATGTACATTTACATGGCAAAAAGGTGCGTATTCCATTAATCGATCGTGAAATCAGCATCATCCCAGATGAATATGTGACGCTGGATTTTGGAACAGGTTGCTTAAAAGTAACCCCTGCCCACGATTTAAATGACTACGAATTAGGCTTGAAACACAAATTACCTGTCATCGACATCTTGAATGACGACGGTACATTAAATGAAAAAGCGGTATTATTTGTGGGCGTAGATCGTTTTGAAGCCCGTAAACGTATCGTAAAGCAATTAACCGAAGAAGGTTATTTAATCCAAACGGATGAATACAAATCAACCGTAGGGACTTCCGAGCGTACAGGTGCGGTCATCGAACCGAAATTATCTTTGCAATGGTTCATGAAAATGGAGGATCTGGCAAAGCCGGCATTGGAGAATGTCATGAATGACACCATTCAATTACACCCTGCCAAATTCAAAAATACGTACCGTTCTTGGATGGAAAATGTGCGTGACTGGTGTATCTCAAGGCAGTTGTGGTGGGGCCAACAAATCCCTGCGTTTTACATGGAAGATGGCACAGTGATTGTAGCCAAAGACAAAAAAGAAGCCTTACGCATTGCGCGAGATAAATACCAATTATTCGCATTGGTCGAGGATGATTTGACGCAAGATCCAGATGTATTGGATACATGGTTTTCATCGTGGTTATGGCCAATTTCGGTATTTGACGGCATTGAAAATCCGGATAATGAGGAGATTAATTACTATTACCCGACCAATGATTTAGTCACTGGACCCGATATTTTATTCTTCTGGGTGGCTCGTATGATTATGGCGGGATATGAATGGCGCGATGAATTGCCATTCAAGAATGTGTATTTAACCGGAATTGTTCGGGATAAACAAGGACGCAAAATGTCCAAATCACTCGGTAATTCACCTGATCCTTTGGAGTTAATTGAGCGTTTTGGTGCGGATGGTGTTCGTTCGGGCTTGTTGTTTTCCGCACCTGCAGGAAATGATTTGTTATTTGATGAAAAATTATGTGAGCAAGGAAGAAACTTCTCCAATAAAATATGGAATGCATTCCGTCTTTTAAAAGGTTTGGAGGTTGTTCCTGGAGCATCATTATCAGAGCATATGTTAGCGACCGCATGGTTCGAATCCAAATTAAGCCAAACGATTGTTGACGTTCAAGATCACTTTAGCAAGTTCCGCATATCAGACGCATTGCTAAGTATTTACAATTTGGTATGGGATGATTTCTGCGGTAAGTATTTGGAGATTATTAAGCCTGCTTATCAAAGCCCAATTCACGCAGACACCTTGCATTCGGCATTAGGACTATTTGATTCGTTAATGCGCTTAATGCATCCGTACATGCCATTTATCACAGAAGAAATATGGCAGGCGATTGCCGTTAGAAGCGTAAAAGGCACTATTTGCACAGCCGAGTACCCTAAAGCGGGCAAAGTTGATGAAGCATTGGTCGCGCAATTTGATGTCGTATTTGAGGTCGTAACCAAGGTACGCGAGATCCGTAATTCAAAGCAATTGTCGCCAAAATTAGCTTTACCGCTTTGCATTAAATCAGAACAACCAACGGCCTATGCGGCAGTGGAAGCCATCATGTTAAAATTGGCTAATTTAGAATCGATTAGTTTTATTTCTGAACCGATTACGGATGCACAGACTTTTGTGGTGAAGTCAGATCAGTTCTTTGTTCCGATGGCTAACGATGAAGATCCGGCAGTTTTAAAGGCGGAATCTCAAAAGGAATTGGATTATTTAGAAGGCTTTAAGAAATCTGTTGAGGCAAAATTGGCAAATGAAAAATTCGTTCAAAATGCAAAAGCGGATTTAGTGGAGCGTGAGCGCCAAAAACTTTCGGATACCGAAAATAAGATTAAATCGTTACAGGAGCTATTAGGAAGATTGGGATAATGAAATATTGGTTCGCGCTTTTTATTGGTTTTTGCTTCGCATCGTGTTCTTCTAAAAAAGAGGACAAGGTTCCCGCATTACCCGAAATCAAATGGGACATGCAGCGATTGGATCGATCATTTGCGAACGCCTCATCAGCGCTTGTTGTAGATTCGATACTCAAAAAGCATCCTGAAATTGCTGTTGGTTATTTTAGTTGCCCACCAGAAAAAACACCTTTGCTAGCGCGCGATTTATATCAATTATTTAATAATCCAGCCCTACGAAAATTTTACGACCAAAGTCAGGATAGTAGTTTCTTTGGCGGAGATCGCTTGGAAAAAGAGTTAAAAATTGCTTTTCAGCGTGTACAAAAGGAGTTTCCAGGCATGAAAACGCCAAAAATCCGCACTGTCTTTTCTGGTTTTGGCGGATTGGGAAGTGAATTTACGGCTCAACATTTGCAAGTATCAGACTCGCTTATTGTTATTGGCTTGGATTTTTTCATGGGGAAAAAAGGTTTATATCTACCTCCAAATGTGTATGATTATCAAATGCGCCGACTGGAACCTCGGGCGTTAGTAGGCCAAGTTATGCTTCAATATTCTGCGTTTTTAAATAAACAAAATGAGGAAGATCATAGCTTACTGAGTGATATGATTTGGTACGGAAAGGGCTATGCGTTTACCAAAACAATCGTTCCTGAAGTTGCCGACAGCCTTCTGTTTGGCTATACAGCGCAAGAGTTGCTAGAGACAAATGCCTTCCAGAAACAGGTATGGGAACATTTTATTGATAAGAAGTTATTGTTTAACAAAGAAGAATTAATTAAAAGTAAATATTTAGGCGAACGACCAAAAACACCAGAAATTGGTCCAGCATGTCCCGGTTCGATAGGGCGCTGGGTAGGTTATACCATTGTGCAGCATTACTGGGCGGCTAATCCAAAGCTCAGCATTTCAAAAATTATGGCTGATCAAGATTTTAATCGCTTATTTTTAAAGTCGGCCTACCGCGGTAAGGCATTAAAGAAGAACTAAGCCATGGCAAAACGACACGAGAAAATGGGTACGGGAGTCGATCCAAAGGACAAAGTCAAAGTAGATAAAAAAGGCTTACAAAAGGCGTTGAAAATATTCCGCTTTGTCATTCCATACAAATGGACATTTGGTTTTGGGATGATGTTCTTGTTGCTGTCGAATTTAACGACGATGAGTTTCCCTTTGTTGATTGGGGAAATGACAAAAGTGATAGAAGGAAAATCGAAGTACTTGATTAATGAAGTGACTATCTTCTTCTTTGCCATTTTGATTGTGCAGGCTATCTTATCGTTTATACGTATTTACACATTTGCGCAAGTTTCAGAAAAATCGATGCGGGATGTTCGTCAAACATTGTATGCGAAAATCATCACCATGCCTATTTTTCATTTTGAAAAACGGCGTGTGGGAGAATTGATGAGTCGAATTACATCGGACATTACGCAGTTACAGGATGTGTTATCGATCACCTTAGCCGAATTTTTTCGTCAGATATTCACGTTGATTGGCGGTATTGCCTTAATCACGTATTTATCATGGAAGTTGACATTATTCATGTTGGCCACCTTCCCTGTCTTGGTTATTGCTGCTATCGTTTTTGGCAAGTTTATTCGCAAGATCTCGAAAAAGTCGCAGGATGAATTAGCTGAAACGAACATCATTGTGGAGGAAACATTTCAATCGATTCAAGCGGTTAAGTCCTTCACGAATGAGTCGTATGAAGTGAACCGATATACGCAATCTCTAAATAAGGTAATTGAGGCGGCATTAAAGGCGGCCACGATGCGTGGAGCTTTTGTGAGTTTTGTGATTTTTGCCTTGTTTGGGGGGATTGTCGGGGTTGTTTGGTATGGCGCTCAATTGGTTGCTCAGGGGGATATGATCTTGGCGGATTTATTAACCTTTATATTTTACACGGCGTTTATTGGAGGGTCCGTGGGTGGCTTAGGTGATATTTATGCGCAGTTACAAAAAACGATAGGTGCATCTGATCGTATTTTGGAAATATTGGAGGATCCTTCTGAGGTACATTTAGCGGATGAGGCTAAGGAGGCTTCGATTGAATTTGGCACGATTGAGCTCAAAAACATCCACTTTTCGTATCCGAGTAGGCCTTCGGTTGAAATTTTGAAGGGAATTTCTATACGAATAGAACCGGGTCAAAAAGTAGCGATTGTGGGTACTTCTGGAACGGGGAAATCGACATTGGCTCAATTAATGATGCGATTCTATGAGCCTAATACAGGTGAAATTGAATTAAATGGCAGGAATATCAATGCGTATTCGGTGAATGCTTGGCGAAAGATGTTGGCTCTTGTACCTCAGGAGGTATTATTATTTGGAGGGAGTATCCGTGAAAATATTGCGTATGGCAAACCGGGTGCTACACAAGCTGAAATTGAACATGCGGCTGAGCAGGCGTATGCCCGTGAATTTATTGAGTCGTTTCCTGAGAAGTGGGATACGTTGGTGGGTGAGCGTGGCGTTAAGTTGTCGGGTGGCCAGCGCCAGCGGATTGCGATTGCGCGAGCCATATTAAAGGATCCTAAGTTTTTATTGTTGGATGAAGCAACGAGTGCCTTGGACTCTGAATCTGAAAAATGGGTGCAATCGGCCCTGGAGGAGTTAATGAAAAATAGGACGAGTTTAATCATTGCGCATCGCTTGTCTACGATTCGTTCAGCGGATCAAATTATCGTGATGGAGTCAGGTAAAATTGTTGAGGCTGGAACGCATGAGGAGTTGCTGGCAAAGAAGCAAAGTGTTTACCGTAAAATGGTTTCGTTACAAACAGAACATTTAGGATGACAAAATTAGCTGCCTTTTCGTTACGAAATACCCCATGCCGAGAGGCGGTGCTACGCGCATTTGAGGATGCAGGATATGCCTTAAGTCAGGGAGATATTGAGCAACATTTGTTATCGCATTTTGATCGGGTTACTATTTACAGAACATTAAAAACCTTCTTGACATCGGGAATGATTCATAAAGTTTTAGATGATTTGGGTAGTATCAAATATGCTTTGTGCAAAACAGTTTGTCAGCATGAGGGACATCAGCATGATCATGTGCATTTCAAATGTATTCAATGTGGGCAGACCACATGTTTGGAAACGGTACACATTCCGAATATTCCATTACCGGAACACTTTATTAAGCAGGAGAGTAATTTATTGATTCAAGGTATCTGTAAGCCATGTAGTTTACAGGGATAATTCTTTTTTAACAAAGTCTTTGACTTGATCATGTAATATGTACCTTTTCTGACGTTTATCGAGTTGGGAGCTTACGCGTAAAATAGCGTTTTTCTCCCCAGTGAGTATGGTTAATTTCGAGTTAAGTTCTTTAATGACTGTTGACCTGCGGAATCGCTGCGTGTCGGCCCCTAATTGATTAATACCTAATATCTCATTTACTTGATCTACATTTAGTCCTTCATGTGTACTTTGATGATAAAAATTTATGAGTAGGTCAACTTGCAACTTATCAAAATGATTAGCGACTTGAATGGTGTTAGGTGGTATTATATCAGGTTGTTTGGTTTGAATTCTTTGACCAAAGAGTTTACGAGCAATCCGATATAAAACAAAGAATATGCTTAAGAGGATGGCGGCGTAAAACCAATTATTTTGATACCAAGGTTTATCCGTAAGGTAGCCTAGGAATTTAGCTTTTTTAGCTATATCATGAAAATTAACCAGCTTTGATTCGTTGACAAGGTGTATATCATTCGAATATTTAGTACCTAATACCCATTCATTGTGGAAAAAAATATTCGGTTTCTCGACAGTCATACTGAAGAAAGGAAATCGCGAAAATTCCATATTGATATCTTCGTATTCGTAAATACTTAGATCGCGAGGATCTATAAATGTAATGGTCACATGACCTTTAGACCCTAGTGGAAAAACAACAAAATACTTACCTGTATATAAGACACGAATGCGGCTATCTACGGGTAGTTTAGATAAAACATCTTTGAGATAAGGATGGGTGATTTGACCAAGGTTTTTCCAAGTTCTAGTGGCAAAAGAGAACTCGAATATGTCATTAATTAAATCAAGTGTTCCAAAAGTATGACTAATGTCGTTTGAAAAATTTGATAAAGTAATCAATTTATCTTGTTCGGGTAGGTAGGCAGTGAATCCGCGGTAAACACCTGATGGGACATCGCCACTAACAGCAACCCCTTCCCATTCTTTAATCTGGGAGTCAAAGTAGCTGATGTGGTTGTTTGTTTCCCAAAATCCATATCCGCCGATCTGGTAGTATTGACCTTTACGAAAAAAAGTAAATGCTCCACAATTATCTCCTCGAAAATAGGTGTGATCAAGTCTTTTAATCGTTTTGGAGGTAAGGTTAAGATTAAAAATCTGATTGGTGCATTCTAAAAAAAGAATAAATTCATTTGGCATGTTTGTCGCAATCGATCTAAATTCGGACTCTTTCCGAATTTCCGAGAAGGATAGTGAATCGATAGTAATAGCACCAGCGTCAACCCAATGTTTTTTGTCAATAAGTACTTGAAACGTTTTAGAACCAAAGTCGATTCGATTTGCTTGCTTGGTGATTGGATTAAGGAAATGTGCAAATGGCCCAGCATATACGAGTGGCGCCAAAAGACAAAGCAGGATAGTAATATAATTGCGAAGCATTTGACAAATATAAGGAAAAGGGTGGGAAGTAGTAGACAGTGGTCAGTAATCAGTGGTCAGTAATCAGTGGACAGTCGCTAGTCGTCAGTCCGGAGGGAATTAGTCCGAAGGGAACATAGTGCTCTTACTTCTTAAATCCTAAATCTCAACTCTTACCTCTTACCTCATACCTCTCACATTACACT
>NZ_CBAUBA010000018.1:0-51951 GCF_964796385.1 Aquirufa sp.
GAAACTGGCAAATTAGCCAAGCAAGCGGATGGAGCTGTTGTCATAAAGTCAGGAAATATGATGTTGCTAGCCACTGTGGTAGCAAACAAAGAGGCCAAAGAAGGAGTAGATTTCCTTCCATTATCTGTAGATTATCAAGAAAAATTTGCGTCTAACGGACGTATTCCAGGTTCTTTCTTAAAAAGAGAGGCCCGTCTTTCTGATTATGAAATCCTTATCTCGCGTTTAGTAGACCGTGCATTACGTCCTACTTTCCCGGATGATTATCATGCAGATGTTCAAGTTTTGATCAACTTAATTTCAGGTGATGCTGAAGTTTTACCAGATGCTTTTGTTGGCCTAGCAGCTGCTGCTGCTCTAGCCGTATCAGATATTCCGTTCAACGGACCTATTTCTGAGGTACGTGTCGCAAAAATCAATGGTACATATAAAGTCAACCCGAGCGTTAGCGAATTAGCCGGCGCCAGCCTAGAATTAATTGTTGCTGCAAATGCAAACGATATTTTAATGGTCGAAGGTGAAGGAGATGAAGTTTCAGAAACAGAAATGTTAGAAGCTTTACGCATCGCACATGATGCCATCAAAATTCAATGTAAGGCATTAAATGAGTTAACTGAAGCGTGTGGAAAAACAGAAAAACGTACGTATTCACACGAATCACACAACGAAGAGTTGCGTGCTGAATTGTGGAAAAACTACTACGAGAAGTATTTGGCAGTAGCTAAATTAGCTAATCCAAAGAAAGAGGAGCGTAAAGCTGGCTTCAAAGCCATCGTAGATGAATTTATCGCTTCGTTGCCTGAAGATCATTTGGTTAACCTTTCGTTAGCAAAAACATATTTACACGATATCGAAAAAGAAGCAGCTCGCCAACTAGTTTTGCAAGAGCGCTACCGTTTAGATGGCCGTAAATTGAACGAAATACGTCAAATCACGTGTGAAGTAGATTATTTACCTACTCCGCACGGTTCTTCAGTGTTTACTCGTGGAGAAACACAATCTTTGACTACAGTCACACTTGGAACTAAGATGGATGAGCAAATCATCGATCAACCAATGACGCAGGGATACAATAAATTTATGTTGCACTACAATTTCCCAGGTTTCTCAACAGGAGAAGTTAAGCCAAATCGTGGGGTAGGACGACGTGAAGTAGGACATGGTAACTTGGCCATGCGTGCGATTCGTAAGGTTCTTCCAAAAATGGAAGATTTTCCGTACACATTACGTATTGTCTCAGACATCTTGGAATCAAATGGTTCTTCGTCGATGGCAACAGTGTGCGCAGGAACATTAGCTCTTATGGATGCTGGTGTCAAAATCAAAGCGCCAGTTTCAGGTATTGCAATGGGTTTAATCTCGGATGCAAAAACTGGAAAATATGCAGTTCTTTCCGATATTTTAGGAGATGAGGATCACCTGGGTGATATGGACTTCAAAGTAACAGGAACTGAAAACGGAATCACAGCTTGCCAAATGGACATTAAGGTTCAAGGTTTGTCATACGAAGTTTTAGCTGAAGCGTTAACGCAAGCCAAAGAAGGCCGTTTGCATATTTTGAATGAAATGAAAAAGGCTATGCCTGCCGTTCGTGAAGAATTCAAGCCACAAACTCCACGTGCTACCGTTATTAAGATCCAAAAAGATCAAATCGGTTCAGTAATCGGGCCAGGTGGTAAAGTTGTTCAAGATATCCAAAAGCAATCCGGTGCCACAGTAACCATCGAAGAAAAGGAAGACGGAGGATACGTAAGTATATTCTCTTCAAATGGAGATGCTATGGCACATGCGGTTCGCATGGTGAAAGGAATCGTTACACTTCCAGAAGTAGGCGAAATCTATGAAGGAAAAGTGAAAAACATTCAAGCGTTTGGTGCTTTTGTTGAGTTCTTACCGGGAAAAGACGGTTTGTTGCACATCTCTGAAATTTCATGGGATCGCATTGAAACGATGGACGGTGTTTTCAAAGAAGGAGATCGAGTTCAGGTTAAATTGGTAGAAGTAGATAAGAAAACGGGTAAATTCCGTCTTTCTGCAAAAGCACTACTACCAAAACCAGAAGCAAGCGCTGAATAAATTATTTATGGGCAAAAGAAAACCTTTTGCCCATTCAATCTGTTGTAAAATCCTATGAGACAGCTAAAAATTAGCAAACAAATTACCAACAGGGAAAGTCAATCTCTTGACAAATACCTGCAGGAAATCGGTAAGGTGGATTTATTGACACCGGATGAAGAGGTAATACTCGCACAAAAAATCCGAGAAGGAGACCAGTTATCATTAGAACGTTTGACGAAAGCCAATTTACGTTTCGTGGTATCGGTAGCTAAACAATACCAAAATCAAGGTCTTAGCCTTGGTGACTTAATAAATGAAGGAAACTTAGGTTTGATCAAAGCAGCACAACGTTTTGATGAAACTCGTGGATTTAAATTTATCTCATACGCTGTATGGTGGATTCGTCAGTCTATCTTACAAGCTTTGGCTGAACAATCTCGTATCGTTCGTTTGCCATTGAACCGCGTAGGATCACTAAATAAAATCTCGAAAACATTTTCTGAACTCGAGCAAAAATTTGAACGCGAGCCTTCTCCAGAAGAATTAGCCGAAGTATTGGAAATTTCCACCGGCGAAGTTGTCGATACCCTAAAGATTTCTGGTCGGCACGTTTCTATGGACGCACCATTCGTTCAAGGTGAAGAAAATTCATTGTTAGACGTTTTAGAAAATGATTCAGAGGATAAGCCAGATTCGGGTTTAATCAACGATTCATTACGTCGCGAAGTTCAGCGAGCATTGTCTACGTTAACTCAACGCGAAGCTGACGTTGTAACCTTATATTTTGGCTTAAATGGTGAGCACGCGATGACCCTTGAGGAAATCGGTGAAAAATTCAACCTAACACGCGAACGCGTAAGACAAATTAAAGAGAAAGCCATTCGCCGCCTCCGTCATACGTCACGTAGTAAAGCCCTAAAAACTTATCTTGGATAAATCAAAAGCCTCTTATGAGGCTTTTTTTTGCTATGGCATACCCTGATGGAATTGTGGATTTGATTGATGGTTTGCACCAACAAGGTGTAAATGAGGCAATCATATGCCCAGGTTCGCGAAACGCACCTATTATGTTGGCCTTAGTTCGCCACGGTGGATTTCATTGCTATTCCATTTCAGATGAACGTTCTGGTGGTTTCTTTGGTCTCGGTCGCGCATTGAAAACGAAAAAACCAGTTATACTCTGCTGTACATCTGGATCTGCGGGTCTCAATTTCGCTCCGGCTATAGCCGAAGCATTCTTTCAAGAAGTTCCAATCATTGTGTTAACAGCAGACCGACCAGCCGAATGGATTGGTCAGTGGGATGGTCAGACTATCTATCAAGAAAATCTTTTCGGCAAGCATGTCAAACATGCCGAAAGCTTCATTCCCTATCAACCAAATCAGCTCGTGGAGAAAGCCATGGCATTTCCACAAGGGCCAGTACACATGAATATACCCATTGCTGAGCCGTTCTATCCAACAAGTGGAGAGGCATTACCGCAAATTCGGGAACCTCAGGCAGTTGAAGCCTATAAAACCCCTGAATTAGATACTGATTTTGATGTAAATCCAGATGCTTCACTACTTATCACCGTTGGCCAAAGACAATTCAATCAAGCTGAGAATAAATTATTTGCCCAATTGGCGCTCAAGGGGATACCCGTTGTAGGTGATGCAACAGCAAATCTACCTTCGGAATGCCAACTGCATCATGATTTAATTTGGGCTAATGAAGCGAATTTATCTTCGTTCCAACCAGAATTTCATATTCATTTTGGTAAATCGTTTGTTAGCAAACGCATTAAACAATTTCTAAGAACCCATAAGCCCAAAGCATCATGGTTAGTGCACCCCAATCCCATCGGAAAACCTAATCCATTTCAATGTCTAACAAGGGTAGTTCATGCAGAAACAAACTCGGTTTTAGAATCATTGTGCCAACAAACCCTGAGGGGGGTGTCGGCTATAAATAGTGCCAAAAACAGGATAGAGGATATACAGGGCGCGTATTTTAAAAAAGAAAGCTGGTCCGAAATAGTTATTTATAACCGATTGATTGGCGCCATTGACTCACCAAATTCGGAGGTTCATGTGGCAAATTCATTGGCTATTCGATACATCAACTGGACGGAAAAAGTATTTACTCAAACTGAAGTGTTTTCCAATCGAGGTACTAGTGGAATCGATGGATGTCTAAGCACGGCGATTGGAGCGAGCCAAAAAACAACAAAATTAGTTATCTCGCTGATAGGTGATGTGGCTTTTCAATACGACCGAAATGCACTATGGAATTCGTATGTAGGTTCGAATGTTCGTATCATCATTTTCAACAATGCTGGTGGAGGAATCTTTGGCATATTAGATGGAGCTAAAGACCTGCCAGAGCTGGGTGAATTTATGATAACGCATCAGTCATTTAAAGCTAAAAATACAGCTATAGATGCTGGAATAGACTACTTCGAAGCTCATAATTGGAATGAATTAAATCAAGAACTAAGACATTTTTTTGAGCCAAGCAATCGAGCTAAAATCTTAGAAATTTGTACCGCTTCAACTAAAAATACGGAGGAATTACAAGCTTACATGAACTTATTCAAGCATTGATTTTTTTTGAATTCGCTCCCAATTTTTCACATATAATGGGTTTTTAGGATCAACAGCTAATGCTTTTTGAACATATTGCTTCGCCAGTTCCCAATGCATCCGCTGAATCTCCACATATCCCAAATTATTATAAATTAAGTCTTGATATTTTCCTTGCCGCAACGCGCGTTTGAACATCTTTTCCGCTAAATCCAATTGATTTAATTCTTGAAAAACCACACCTTGATTGATCATCGTTTCTACCGAAAGGGAATCAATAGCTAGTGCTCGATCATACGAAACCATCGACTCATTCCACATTTCCTTTTGCATCTGAATATTGCCGTGAAGTGTCCAATTAGCCGCAGAATCAGGAAAATTCTTGATTAGTTTAGCCGATTCAGTAATGGCCAAATCATATTTTTCCAAATTTTGAAGAGTTTCAGCCAATTTAAACAGGGCAGGGGCAAATTTGGGATCTTGCGTGTAAGCAATTGTAAAATCAGCTAAGGCCTCATCATTTTTCTCGAGCTGTTGGTATACTAAACCCCGATTATAATACGCATCTGGAAATTCCTTTTGCTTCTTAATTGATTCTGTATACCACTTAATAGATTCAAAATATTCCTTTTCTTTAAATTTGGCGTTACCGCGCAGAAAAAAATCAGATGCTTCTTTTTTTGAGGTGTCTGATTGACAAGAGACTACTAAAATCGCAAACATGCATAGAAAGAGGTACCTCATAATGGATATAATTTTTATCTTTGTGCCTCAAATTTAATTAATTAAGATGGCATACGCAGAAATGTTAACCGATAAAGGGTTAATGAAAATCGAATTTTATACAGAGGATGCTCCACTTCACGCAAAAAACTTTATGGATTTAGCTGAAAAAGGGTTTTATGATGGACTGACTTTTCACCGAGTAATTGCAGATTTTGTCATTCAAGGAGGCTGTCCAGATGGAACTGGAGCAGGTGGCCCTGGTTACTCAATCCCATGTGAATTAACTGGAAATAATCAGTTTCATGATCGTGGAGTGCTTTCTATGGCGCATCGTGGATTAAATACGGGAGGATCCCAATTTTTCATTTGTCACTCTCGTAACAACACAGCGCACTTAGACCGTAAGCATACATGCTTTGGTAAAGTTATTGAGGGCTTAGACATAATCGATCAAATTCGCGAAGGGGATGTGATTCAAAGCGTTAAAATCATTCACGACTAGTGCATTTTATTAAAGAAATACCGCATGAAAATATGCGAATCTCACTTTTTGAATGGAACTCAAAATATATTTTGAAATTTGAGACGCCTCAACTCGAGCAAAGTTATAAATTCTCGGTTCTAGACTTTTCAGGCCAAAAAGAAATAGAGGAGCTGGCATCCAGCTCCTCCTTTCAAAATTTTGTCATAACCACCTTTCAGCAGATGTATGCTGAAATGGGGAAACAAATCAATTAAAGACTCAACCACTTTTTGCGTAACATCAATTGAGAATCAGTTGGATTGTCAACTGATTTAACCTCGAAAGCTTTCAAAGGAGTTTGCGTCACTTTCAGTTCAAAAGAACGCTCTAAACCGTCACGCTTAACTTTAAAAGTTAGTAAATCACCCACTTTCTTGTCGGCCATTAGCTTATCTAATCCAACAAAATCTGTTTGGTTTACCTGTACAATTTCATCACCTACATTCAATCCTGCTATAAATGCTGGACCGGCTTTTAAAATCGATGTAATGCGATTGTTTAAAACCGCTAAACCCACATAAGGTATTGATTTGCTTAGATTTGTATCAGTCCATGAATAACCAAATTTGGCAAAAATACTCGCATAATCCGGTGTTTTAATACCATAAATATGGTCCTTGAAGAATCCAGCAGCAGATGTACCGGCCACTGTACTGAATGCATTCTCTAATTCTGAGTCGGTAAAACCACGCCCTTGCTTCAAATAATAGTTCGTATAAAGCAATTTAAATACATCGTCTAAACACTTGGCACCAGCTGTTTTTTGAATAATCCACATGTTTAAAATACCCCCAAGTAAGGATCCCTTGTCATAATATGAAACAGAGGAGTTGCGCGAATTTTCGTTTGGACGGTAGTATTTAATCCACGCGTCCCAACTAGCGGAAGCGGCAGATTCAACAGATGCACCAGGTGTGTTTTCAACGGAAGAAATGTCTTTACCCAGATCAATTAAATATGCTTCCGATGAAACCATTTTTGTCCGAAGATTGATCACTTCAGCATAATAACTAGTTATACCCTCAGAAAACCAAAGATTGTGCGTGTAATTTTCTTGTTCATAATCGAATGGCCCCAAGGCAATTGGACGAATACGCTTCACATTCCATAAGTGAAAATACTCGTGCGCTAATAAATTTATGACACCTTGGTAGCCGCCAGGTGTTTCATAGGCTGTTCGAGAAACGGAACACGTAGTCGAATACAAATGCTCCAATCCACCTGTACCACGTTGAATGTTATGAATAATAAATAAATAATGGTCACAAGGATGCGTGCCAACCACATTTTGGGCTTCTTGCGCCATCTTAGTTACATCGGCGATAAATTTGACAGAATCTACTTTAGTTTGGCCAAAGAATGCAATTTGGTGTGGAATGTTATTGACTTTAAAATCCCAAACCTTATGATTGCCTATTTCAATAGGTGAATCAAACAATTCATCCAAATCTTTGGCGATATACTTGAAGCCACTGACATTTTTCAGGGCGGTTGACACTTTTTTAAAGTCCTTGTGCGGAATAATTTCAAGTTCCTGTGGACCTTTTGCCCATTTCGCGACATACATTAGCATATTGGCAGGGTTAATATAGCCATGTATGTCATCTAAAAATGAGGTACGTACCGACAATTCAAATGCATATACCAAATAATTTACTTGCACTTTTTTCATGCCAGGAACAATAAAAATCCGCCACGTATTTTTAGAAATTTTGTTGATAGGTAAGGAATTCCCATTTGCAGTAGCACTAACCTGCTCCACATTCCGGGCGAATTCACGAATCAAATAGGACCCTGGCGTCCAAGCTGCCATCTTTAAGTCAATAAATTTAGCCGTTTCTTTACTTACGTCTAACGTGGTACTAACTTCAAAATAATGTGACTGAGGATTTGACATTTGAATCAGGTGCTTAATCGGAGCAGCACTTAATTCAAATCCCAGAAATAAAATGCTTAGGATTGCTAATTTCTTAAGATACATTGAATTTTTGTTTTATAGGATGAAATAGAAAAGTTAAAATTAGTAAAATAGGCCGTATCTCCAACGAAATAGCTATTAATTGGTCGGAAGCACCTAAAATAAATCAATTGCCTCAAACAATAATTTGAAAGAAAAATCGTATTTTTGATGCAATGTGCATGTTGTAACCATATTCAAATGAATAACCATTCAAGATCGACTAGCTGGATCACAGCAATACTTTTTTTCTGCATGAGTTTGGGGGCTTTTGGCCAACAAACACTTAGTTTCAAAGATCATACGTTACATTTCCGCCAGGCCAAAGAATACTTTGATGCGAAGAATTATGTAGCTGCACGGGAAGAGTTTAATGCATATCTCGAAAGTATTGAGCCATTAAGTAATGAGCAAGCAGGCCAAAAGGTATTAGCTGAATATTACATGACGATGTGCTCGTTGTATATGAGCCAGCCTGAAGCGGAAATATTAGCCGAGCGTTTTGTAGCCAATAACCCGGAACATCCACAAGCCATCAAATTACTTCGTGGAATAGGTACGTTTTTCTATGACAATGGCGACTATGCTAAAGCAGTAAAATACCTGAGTAAATCATCCGAAACAAATTTAGAGGCCAAATACAAATTAGCTGTTTCATACTACGAACTAAAAAACTTTGTGGAAGCATTACCTTATTTCAATGAAATTAAGGTGGAACAAGAAGAAGAATATGCACTTTCTGCAGCATATTATGCAGCTGTCATCCAATTCAATGATAAACGTTATGCTGATGCGGCGCCAGATTTTCAAAAAGCAGAGGCGAGTAGCAAATATCGTAGGGAAATTCCAAATTGGATTGCCCTTTGTTATTTTAACCAATCCAAATTCAATGAATTATTGAATTACGCTGAACCTATTTTAGTCAAAAAGAACTCTGGGTACCGCTTAGATGAATTATCACAGTTGGTGGCCGACGTCCAATTCAAATTAGAGCGTTTCGATAAAGCAGCGAAAAGCTATGAGGTACTCATTAAAGCAACAGGTAATAAAATCAATCCTGTTTCTCAATATCGGTTAGGCTATTCCCTTTACCGGATCAAAAAGTTTAATGATGCGGCCATACAATTGAAAGGATTAGCTAGTCAAAAAGATTCATTAGGCCAATATGCTGCGTTTACACTTGCTCTCTCTCAGTTAAATGCTGGGAATTTGGCAGCGACGTTAGAGGCATTTGATTTAGCGAAAAACTTAAATTTTAATTCGCTGATTCAGGAGGAAGCATTTTATAACCACGCCAAGGTACAATTAGACTTAGGTCGGGCATCAGAAACAATCCAAGAAATTCAATTATTCACGGCAAAATTTCCTAAAAGCAAATTTGCTGAAGAAGCTGTCGAACTAGTTGCGGATGCATTTTTACATGCAGATAACCTCAAAGTTGCTTTGGAATATTTGCAAGGCTTAACAAACCGATCACCTAAACTGAATGAAGCTTATCAAACCTTAAGTTATAATTTAGGAGTTCGCGCCTATAACGAAGAGCATTTCGATGAGGCTATTAAGTTATTTGATATTTCAATTAATACGCCTCAAAAAGCACAATACACCCAATTAGCGTTACTTGGAAAAGCAGAGAGCTTGTCTCAATTAAAGCAATTTGAAGAAGCTATTGAATTATATAACCCGTTGTTGAGTGGTAAAGGCCAAACAGAAGATTTCATCCAACAAGTTCGCATGGGTCTTGCGTTTGCGTATTTTAATACGAAAGATTTCACAAAGGCCAACAACCTATTTAAGGCGTATGTAGATCGATTAAAAGCAACGCCAAACTCAAAAAATAATCCAGCAATTTTAATTCGTTTGGCTGATACGTATTTGATTTCACGTAAATATCAAGATGCCTTAACGTATTATTCGCAAGCTGCGGAAATAGCTAAAAATGAAAAAGATTACGCTTTGTATCAAAAAGGGATGACCTTAACTTATTTGAATCGTGATGCTGAGGCAAGACAAACATTTAAGCAAGTTCGCATGAATTTCCCTGATTCAAAATTTGCAGAAGATGCGATTTTTCAGGAGAATATAGTATTATTCAATGGCCTTAAATATAAAGAGGCCATTATTGGATTTACTGAAATAATTGATGCCAAAACGAAGAGTGAGTACCTAGCTCAATCAATTTTAAAGCGTGCTCAAGCGTATACGAACAATGAGCAATTTGAGTTAGCACTTAGCGATTACAAGCGCATAATCAATGAATTCTCTGGAGATAAAATTGCAAAAGATGCCTTGATCGGCTTACAAGAGAACTTGATCAAAGTAGGCCGTCCAGAGGAGTTTGGTCAAGTATTAGAAAATTACCAAGCGAGTCATGCAGCAGAATCCAATGATGCAGAGGCAATGGATTTAAAATATAGTGCAGCAAAGGGGATTTATGATGGAAAGAAATTTGATAAAGCGATTCCTGCATTAAAAGATTTTGTTACTAAGTATCCAACTGATGAGAATGTCGTGGAAGCCTATTATTTAATTGCTGATGCGGCTGATCAAATTAAGGATTCTACGGAAGCAGTTGCAGCCTACAAGAAGGTTATTGAGCAAAATGCGCACCCACAAGTAATTAAAGCTATTTTACGTACGGCTGAATTGGAGTTCAATCTAGGGAATTATCAGTCTTCGGTTAATTATTACCGCATGCATCAAGCGAAAATTAAAGAACCGGAAAATGTGCTGATGGGATATACGCAGATCTTTAATGCCTTTTATGCAGCAAAGAATTTAGATTCTGTGGGAAAAGTTATTTTAGAAGTTGAACCCTTAGACTTGTATTCAACAACAGAATTAGCAACGATGAGTCGGAAATTAGCCGATGCGTATTCGGATAGTACGCAAATAGGCCAACGTAACGAATGGCTAGCAAAAACAATCGCATTAGACAAAAATGATATAGGTGGTGAGGCACAGATTGAATTAGCCATGCAATTAAGTCAAGGAGGTAAATACAAAGAATCCAATGAGATGATTACAACCAAATTCAAAAATGAGTTCGCAGATGTATCTGATGGGGTAATTGGAAAAGCTTATGTCTTGTTGGCCGAGAACTTTGTATTGCTAAAAAATCTTGCACAGGCACGTGCAATCTTGAAATCGATCATTGATAATTCAACGGACAATGCTATTGTTGAAGTTGCCAAATTAAAGTTAAAAAGCTTACCCCTTAAATAAGAGAACATGAAAATTGAAATGAACGCAAAATCAATAATCCTTTGCAGCTTATTTGGAATCTTTGGGGTACAGACGCAAGTTGGGGCTCAAGATAAAAAAGAAGGTAATATTCAGAATGATGATATCATTTTAGAGAAGGAGCGTAAAATTGTACTTCAGCCACAAATATCGCGCAATTTTGAACCTTTATCAGAAATTGAGAATACGCAAAAAGGGCGTAAAATGAAATATGAGTTCTTTGATCGTCGGTGGGAAACTGCCAACAAAACGATTTTGACTACATCGGTAATCGGACCTCGAACAGGGGATGAGTTGGTTTCTTCTTTTGGGCCCAAGTTTATGAATTTAGTGAAAATTGGAGCAGGTAATTTTGGCCATACGACATTAAATGGTCATTTTGGATTTAATCCAAAGGAAACTCAGTTTCATGGATTGTACATAAATCATGATGCAAATCGCCGCGGTCCCATTGGGGGTGGGAATTCCGGACGGAATGAAAATGAAGCAAAAGCCTATTCAAAAACGTTCACGGGAAACTATTTATTAGATGGTCAAATTAGTTTTAGGCGTATAGGTAATCACTACTATGGCCGCGATGAGCGTATTTTTGATGGAGGAGGAACTATTCGTGATTTTGATATTAACTACAATAAGTTCAACTATTCAGGGAGTATTTCAAATGCTAAAAAAGATGCCAAATTTGATTACATCGCATCTTCAGGATTAACATATTTAAGTACAAATTACAATACCCGCGAATGGATTTGGGATAGCAAAATTCAATCAATCTTACATGTAAATGATAATTTGTCTGCCTACTTAGTGGGTGAAATGAACATGTCAGAGAACACCTTTGGACAAACAAATCGCCGGGAGTTATACCGCATTAAGCCGAGTTTCTTGTATAAAAACAACCGAATATCAGTGACGGCAGGTATTAATTTGGCCAATGAGAAAGATAAATTATTGGGTTTAAATAAAACGCGTTTATTTCCAATCGTGAAATTAGACGTCAAACCTACGGATTTCATACATGTGTTTGTTGGCATAGGCGGTGAAACCTATTTCAATTCATTGAACCAATTTGCTGCAGAAAACAATTGGATGGCGCAGCAAGTAAATTTGCGAAACACCGTTCAAACATCTAATATTTACGGTGGGATTAAAGGATCCAATGAGCGGAACTTAGACTTTGAGATGAAGGTATCTTACTCTGAATTTAGTGATTTAGCCTTTTATATTCCGGCGAGTGATTCAACGCGCTTTGACATTAAGTATGCAGGGGGAGACAAAAAAGTACAAGTTTTGAATTTATCGGGGCAAATTAATTATCAGACCTTTGACAAAGTATTATCGATTTTAAAGTATGACTATAATCAATATACGAATATAGATTTCGCGGAAGGAAATGCGGTTTCTAAGCCGATGCTGAGTTTATCATTTACTAATTCGATAACTTTTAAGGATCGTATTATCGTATCTCCAGATTTATTTTACGTAGGTGGGCTTTATGGCATGCAAGCAAAAACAGGGAAATCCATTAAAATGGATGACATAATTGATTTGAATTTGAAAGTAAATTATCTGATTACAAAAAAATTCAATGCCTCGGTTAGCGCAAATAATTTGTTGGGTAAAGAATATCAACGATATTTGAATTACGCTACGCAGGGTCTAAATTATACAGTAGGAGTAGCTTATTCATTTTAGTTCACATGCAAGAAACGATTATATCCCTTATTGAAGAATCATTATTAAGCTACGATTGTGTGATTATTCCACAATTTGGGGGTTTTGTATTGAATACAAAAGATTTCATGTTTGATCAATCAACATCAACCATTTATCCGAAGCGCAAGTGGGTTGCATTTAACGAGCGTTTACGTGCTGATGATGGAATCTTAGCGATGGCTTTGGCTCAAAAATATGGAATGAAACAAAAAGATGCATTTAAGGAGATTCATGCATTTGCTCTTTCTTTAAATCAGCGAATACAAGCAGGCGAAGAGGTTGTCCTAGGAAAAGTAGGAACATTCACATTACGTAATGAATCAAAAATCAGTTTTGAGCCTAATCCAGAAACAAATTTTGATTTAACTCAATTTGGGCTTTTGCCGGTGCAGATTAAATCGCAGAAAGTAAAGCCTACATTAATTCCAAGTCCGGTAGCCATTTCCATGGTAGATGCGGAACCTATAATTCCCGAGGTTAAAGAAAAGCGTTTATCTTTCAAATTTTACACCTATGTCATCTTAGCATTTTTAGTAGGTGGCACGGCAGCTTACTTTTTAACAGAACCAAATTCGCGTTATGTGAATAGTTCATTGAGCCCTTTAACCATAAAAATCAAGAAAAAGGAGAAGGTGGCTACACCAATTACGCCTATAAAATCAGTCACTGTAGCTACGCCCGCTTCGGTGGAAGTTAGTGAAAAAGTTGAACCAGTGATAGAGGAGAATATTTATTTAGTAGCTGCAAGTTTTTTAACGGAGAAAAAAGCAGCGATCTGTCAGTCGGAATTAGTCGGCAAAGGCTTTTCTGAAGTTGAAATCATAAAAAAAGAAGCAGGAGAAAAGCATTTTCGGGTGAGCATAGGACGTGTGGCCAATTTTGATTTGGGTTACCAAAAGGCCGCTGAATTAAAGAAAGATAAGAAATTAGATATTTGGGTGTTTAAAAAACAATAGTACTGATGAGTTTAGCATATTCAGATAAAAAATTCGAAAAAAGCAATCAGCGTAAAGCGTTGGTCATAACATTAGTAATCAATTCGCTATTGTTTTTGCTGATTTGGCAAGTGAAAATATGGAATGATTCACCTAATCCACCTGCTATTCCTGTGCAAGACGCAGGAATTGGTGAAATTAGTTTTGAGCAAGAAGCTCCGGCGCCAGCACCAGCCCCTAAGAAAGAAGAATTAACACAATCAACTGCGGATGCGGTGCAAACGACACCTACACCAGCGCTAACTAGTACGGTATCAAGTCCTGTTACTATAAAAACACAACCGCCCGTACCTGTAGAACCAAAAGAGGTGGAAGAGCCAGTGGATTTAACATTAACACTTGGAAAACGCAGTCAAAAACAGGGAACTGCCGCAGGAGCCGGTGGCGGAACTGGCACAGGTGCAGGATCTGGTAAAGGATTAGGGACGGGTCTTGGTGGTGGCGGACGTGGTTCTGGAAATGGTTCAGGTCAAGGGGAAGGAAAAATTGCACAAGATTGGACATTTGATACCAAAGCATTGAATGGAATCGAAAATGGATCTGAAACCGGAGAAATCACCTTTTTTATTCGGATTAATGAGCGAGGGAATGTAACTGAAATTCGTATTGATCGGACCAATGTAAAACTTACATTGGCAGAGCGCTATAAAAAACTCATCAAGAATTCCCGTTTTTACCCACGTAGTGAGGGTATTTCACGCGGTGCGAGTGGGTTTAAAACGATTAAGATTGTCCCAACAAACTAATTTAAGTCTATTTTGACTCGTATGACTTACGAAGAGGTTGTTAACTTCTTGTATGCGCAACTTCCCGTATTTCATCGAGAAGGAAAAAAAGCATTCAAGCCAGGATTAGCGAATATTCAACAATTAGCTGCGAAAATTGGAAATCCACAGCAGCATTTTAAATGCTTACATATTGCTGGGACCAATGGAAAGGGTAGTTCATCCCATTTTATGGCATCTATTTTGCAAGAGAACGGATTTCGTGTAGGACTTTATACATCTCCCCATTTAAAATCTTTTACAGAACGCATTAAAGTCAATGGGCAGGAAGTTTCCAAAGAATGGGTAGTCGCTTTTTTCACTAAACATCAATCACTTATTTCAGAAATAAGACCGAGTTTTTTTGAATGGACGGTACTTATGGCCTTTGCTTTTTTTAAAGAACAAGGCGTAGACTATGCGGTGATAGAAACTGGATTGGGTGGTCGCTTAGATTCGACGAATATCATTGAACCCATCGCTACCTACATTACGAATATTGGCTATGATCATCAAGATATTTTAGGAGAAACGTTGCCAGAAATTGCCACAGAAAAAGCAGGTATCATCAAAAGTCAAATTCCTATATTAATCAGTGAGCGGCAGGATGAAGTAGAAGAGGTATTTAAGTCAACGGCACAAGCATGTGATGCATTTTTAAATTTTGCGGATGAACTTGTACAAATATCAGCTGTAGAACAAAAAGGAATAGAGCTTCATTTAGTCGCCAAAACAGAGCTCTGGGGTGATTTGAAAATTGAAAGTCCTTATGCAGGAACCTATCAAGTTAAAAATTTGCGTGGTGTGATTGCTTGGTGTACTCAGCTGTCTAAAAGGCGTGTTTTACAGCTTTCAGCACAATCGATTCAACACGGAATAAAACTAACAAGACAAAATACCTCGTTGCGTGGGCGCTGGGAAGTGATAGTTCGGAATCCGTGGGTTGTGGCGGATACGGCACACAATGCAGCAGGCATTTCAGAGGTACTTGGTCAAGTAAACCAAATGAAAATCAATCAGCTTCATATCATTTTGGGTATGGTAGCAGATAAGGATTTGGATCGCGTATTAGCTTTGTTCCCCAAAGATGCGCAGTATTATTTTACCCAAGCATCGAATCCGAGAGTTTTATCTGCAGGCGAACTTCAAGCAAAAGCGAATGTTTATGGATTACGAGGAGACATTTATGCCAACGTCAATCTTGCTTTAGCTTCAGCGCGTGAAACGCAAGCAGATTTTATTTTAATTACAGGCAGTACGTATATGGTTGCTGAATTAGCTGAATAAATTTTGAGTAGAAGAAAAATATACAAGTACGAATGCGCCGAGCAATTGGCTAATGTTATTCAACATCCCAAGCATTTTTTTGAAAATTGTCAAGGAAAATGGATGTCGGACTATTTTTTGAATTCAAATCCAATTGTACTTGAAATCGGATGTGGTCGCGGGGAATACACGAATGGTTTAGGGAAATTATTTCCATCCAAAAATTTTATTGGTGTAGATATCAAAGGGGATCGCCTTGCTGCGGGTGGCCAACAAGCAGAAGCGATGCAACTTACCAATGTGGCATTTTTGCGCATTCAGATTCAATTTATTGAAGACTTCTTTCTGCCAAATGAAATTGATGAAATATGGATTACTTTTCCTGATCCACGCATGAAAGACCGAGACGAAAAGAAGCGGTTGACTTTTCCATTTTACTTAGAAAAATATTTACGCTTATTAAAACCGAATGGTATAATTCATTTAAAAACGGATTCATCTGAATTTTTTGAATATTCATTGGCTCAATTCCAAGCGTATCAATTACGAAGCTTAGCTGAAACAAAAGACTTATACACATCAATTTGGAATGAGGATCACTTTGGAATTAAGACCCGATTTGAGAAAATATGGTTCGATAAAGGCTATACCATAAATTATGCACGGGTAGAAAACAAAAAAGAGGCCTAAGCCTCTCTTTTGAAAATGATATAGAACTAATTATCCTACACGTGCAATTAAATCAGCAGCACGAGAAGAATAACCGAATTCGTTGTCATACCAGCCAACAACCTTAACTAGGTTACCCATAGCAGTTGTTAGTTTAGAATCCAAGATACATGAGTGTGGATTTCCGATGATATCGATAGAAACGATTTCGTCTGTTGTAAATTCCAAGATACCTTTCATTGGGCCATCAGCAGCGGCTTTTAAAGCAGCGTTGATTTCAGCAACGGTAGCATCTTTCTTCAAGACAACTGTAAAGTCGGTAACTGAACCATCTGGTGTAGGAACGCGCATTGCGTTTCCGTCCAATTTACCTTTTAAGTGTGGCAATACTAAACCAACTGCTTTTGCAGCTCCAGTAGACGTTGGAATGATTGAGTAAGCAGCAGCACGTGAACGACGTAAGTCTGAATGCGGAGCATCTTGTAAGTTTTGGTCAGCAGTATACGCGTGAACCGTAGTCATAAATCCTTTTTCGATACCAAACGCATCATCCAATACTTTAGCCATTGGAGCTAAACAGTTTGTCGTACAAGAAGCATTTGAGATAATTGTCATGTCGTCAGTCAAGGTATCATCATTTACACCTAAAACCACTGTAGGAATATCACCCTTAGCAGGAGCGGAGATAATAACCTTGCGCGCACCAGCTGTTAGATGTTGGCCTGCACCTTCTTGATCAATAAAACGACCAGTTGATTCTAAAACTACATCAATTCCTAAAGTTCCCCAAGGTAATTGCTTTGGATCACGCTCAGCAAAAGCTTTAATAACGTGACCGTTGACAGTAATACTATCAGCATCTGAAGTAACAGTTCCGTTAAAACGTCCGTGAACTGAATCATATTTCAATAAGTGTACTAACGTAGCATTGTCCGTTAAATCATTAATTGCTACTATTTCTACATTATCCTTTTCCAATAAACGACGGAAAGTAAGTCGACCGATGCGACCAAAACCATTAATGGCAACTTTAATTTTTCTCATTGAATGAATTAATTTGATTTCCTTAATAAATTCAAAAATAGCCATATTATGGTATAATTCCAAGAAGTGTACAAGAATATCATGATTTAAACGATTTAAAACAATAAAAAACATTTGTAAATCGAACAAATCTAATTTAGTCAAAAAGCTAATTAATAAATTTTTACGTCATTTTATCTCGGATACGTTTTTTATTCAAAAATATTTTGCATATTTGAGTAAGGAAATGCTTCGCAAATCGAGTGGGGCAGGGGAGTGACAGATTGTCACTTGTTTATTTGGCTAATTTTCGAGCCTTTTTTCACAATATATTATTTGGAATAAATTATCAACTAACTGATAATCAGTAAGTTAGCTTATTTAAGTTTAAGTTAAATTAGTGTTAATTTTGGCCTTGTATTTGTGGCAAATGAGTGGTCGACTAAGAATTATTTGACTTATAAGGCCTGATAAAAATCTTTTATTGGTAATTTGCGCTCTCAAAATTTTGCATACATATTATATGAATTCAGTAGAACAGATCATTTTAGCGGCCTGGGACAAACCAGAGACGCGTAATACACCAGAGGTAATTGCGGCGATTGAACAAGTTGTTGCTTCAGTTGATGCGGGCGAACTACGTACCGCTGAACCTAAAGCTGATGGCTCATGGCAGGTAAATGAGTGGGTAAAGAAAGCCATAGTGATGTATTTCCCTATTCGTCAAATGACCGTGAGTGAGGTTGGCATTTTTGAATACCATGATAAAATGCGTTTAAAAACGAATTATAAGGAATTAGGTGTTCGTGTTGTTCCGCCTGCAGTAGCGCGTTATGGCGCATTTTTGGCGAAAGGAACAATTTTGATGCCCTCTTATGTGAATATTGGAGCGTATGTTGACGAAGGAACCATGGTTGACACTTGGGCGACTGTAGGAAGTTGCGCACAAATCGGAAAACATGTTCATTTAAGTGGTGGTGTGGGAATTGGTGGAGTACTTGAACCACCTCAAGCAGCTCCCGTGATTATTGAAGATGGTGCCTTTATCGGCTCTCGCTGTATCGTAGTTGAAGGTGCGCACATCGGTAAAAGGGCTGTTTTGGGTGCTGGTGTAACCATTACAGGTTCTTCTAAGATCATTGATGTAAGTGGTCCTGAACCTGTAGAATACATAGGCTATGTACCTGAAAACTCAGTTGTTATCCCAGGATCAATTCAAAAGAATTTCCCAGCAGGAACGTATGGTGTACCATGTGCACTCATTATTGGTAAACGTAAAGAGAGTACAGATTTGAAAACATCATTAAATCAAGCCTTGCGCGAAAATAACGTGGTAGTCTAAACCAAAATCTATCCTTACCTTTACAGCCCGGTTTACTCAACCGGGTTTTTTTATGGAAAATGAATTAAAAATTGGTGAATACAATCACCTACGCATTATCAAGGAAGTACCTTTTGGTTTATACCTAGATGGGTATGAGGATGAAATCTTGCTTCCCTTACAATATGTACCAGAAAATTATCAAATAGATGATTTTATTGATGTATTCATCTACCGCGATTCGGAAGATCGAATTATAGCTACTACGCTAAAGCCAAAAGCAACGATAGACCAATTTGCTTATTTAGAGGTAAAATCAGTTACTCCATTAGGTGTATTTATGGAATGGGGATTAGCCAAAGACCTTTTTGTTCCTTTTAGTCAGCAATTTCAAAAGATGTCGGTAGGGAGATCATATTTCGTATATGTTTATTTGGATAGCCAAACAGATCGTATCGTCGCATCAGCAAGAATAGAGAAGTTTCTGCCATTAACCGATGGTAGTGAATTTACAATTGGAGACAAAGTATCCGCAATTCCATTTGAACACACAGATTTAGGAATCAAATGCCTTGTAAACAATTGTAAAATAGGAATGTTATTTAAAAATCAAGTGTTTACAAACTTGACATTTGGCGAATCTACAAATGTATACATTAATAATATTCGGCTAGATGGTAAACTTGATTTACGTCTAGAACCTGTGGGTATGGTACGCATAGATGCACAGGCTGAACGAATCCTAACTGCAATCAAAGCGAGTAATGGCGTATTAAAATTACATGACAAAAGCCCTGCAGAGGAGATTTATTTTGAATTAGGGATGTCTAAAAAGGATTTCAAAAAGGGTGTTGGCGCACTTTACAAAAGTAAACTAATTGCTTTGCATTCAGACTGTATATCACTTTTGTAAATTACAATTGTGGCTTAATTTCAATTTGTTTTTATTAATTTATAATTTAATTTTGTAATACTATTTGTTTACAAAGATCAATTATGAATTTAAGTGAGAAAATCGAATTGTTAATTAAGCGTAAGCAATTAAGTGCTTCACAATTCGCTGATAAATTAGGTATACCGCGTAGTAGCATATCTCATATACTTTCTGGACGTAATAAACCTAGTTTAGATGTCGTTCAGAAAATTTTACGTGTATTTCCTGAAATTACGGCAGAGGATTTATTATTTGAGGATCGCACCTTAGGATCACTAGCTGTCGCTAAGGAAATGGTTACTACTCCAACAGCTCCTTCTCTTTTTGATCCTGTTTTACCTACGCCCTCAGAATCCGTTAAAAATATTTTGCCTGAAGGAACGATCGTACAATCAAATCTCAGACGTACCAGAGAAAGTAATAATTCAGAGCGCGTTTCAAGCGTTCCGTTAGCAGTATCAGATGCAAACCCATCCTACCTGGAAAAGAAAATTGAGCGTGTTCTAATTTTTTATTCGGATGGAACTTTTTCTGAAAGCAAGCCACAGTCTTAGTATGCTAATTCGCAAGATCTTTTCCACGACTTATCCACAGTTGTGAACAATTTAATAATTCTTCCATTAGTTATCCACATTTTTATGTGGATAACCATGAATAATGTGTACAAATGGAGCTAATATGTAGCTAATTAGCTTTTTAATTTGGAAAAATAATTGTTTAATTTTAATGAATAACGCTTAATTCATGCAAAAAATAGATTCTTTAAATCAAGTAGCCCAGTTTCACCAAACTTTTGGTGCTCCGATTTTGGATAAACCAGGTATTCCAAGTGCAGAACGCTGCCAGCTCCGCGTAAGCTTGTTGGCAGAAGAACTAGAAGAACTCAAAGAAGCCATAGCTGCGAATGATATAGTTGAAATAGCCGATGCTTTATGTGATTTACAATATGTCCTTTCAGGGGCTGTTTTGGAGTTTGGCATGGGTGAAAAATTCGTCGAATTATTCAATGAAGTACAGCGATCGAATATGTCAAAAGCTTGTCAAAGCCTAGCTGAAGCAGAAGCAACTGTGAAATTTTATGCGGATAAAGATGGTACGCTAGCGGAAATTTTAGAGGAAAATGGCTTGTGGAAAGTATATCGTAAGTCCGACAATAAAGTACTTAAATCCATTAATTATTCACCGGCGGACCTGGTGAGTATCTTACGTTAAATGGTTAAAATTTTATTGATAGAAGATGAGCCTAAAACCGTCCAATCCTTGAAACAAGGTTTGGAAGAGAATAATTATGCAGTGGAAGTAGCGTATGATGGTCTAATGGGGTACCAATTAGCCACACGAAATACGTATCAATTAATCATCTCAGACATCATTATACCAGGGCTGAATGGACTCGAACTATGTCGCAAATTACGAATAGAGGGGATACAGACACCCATATTAATGTTGACAGCCTTAAGTACTACCGACGATAAAATAGAAGGATTTGATGCTGGAGCGGATGATTATTTGGCTAAGCCATTTGATTTCAAGGAGTTTTTAGCACGTGTTAAAGCCTTGATTAAACGTTCTAATCAGACGATGATTGAGGCACAGGTATTAAAATTTGCCGACTTAGAATTGGATCTCTCAAGTAAAATTGTATCGCGTTCCGGGCAGAAAATTAACCTGACCGCTAAGGAATTCCAATTAATGGAATACTTTCTTCGCAACCAAGAAAAAGTAATTTCAAAGGCTGAAATTGCAGAAAATATCTGGGAGGTAGAGGATGAAAACAGCTCCAATTTGATCGAAGTATATGTAAATTACTTGCGGAAAAAGGTAGATAAAGGCTTTTCAAGCAAATTGATTCATACACAATTTGGTATGGGATACATTTTACGACAAGAATAATGCAGATACGTTCCCGACTAACATATCAGTTTACATATTTAGTTTCGGCGATTTTATTCGTATCGTATTTTATTATTTATGTATTTACCCAACAGAATTACAAAGACAAATTTTACAGTCGGCTGCGCCAAAAAGCAAACACTGCCGCAGAATTATTAGTCAACGTAAAACAAGTTGATTCTAAACTACTAAGAATCATCGACCGCGCTAATCGCGATATCTTATATCGTGAAAATATTATGGCGTATGACACGTGCAATGAGCGTATTTATCGATCGAATGACACAATTAACTTTCATATAGACGTAAACCGTGTTAAAGAAGTCTTCAAGAAAAAAGAAGTTCGATTTGAAACGGACGATTTAGAGGTACTAGGTACCGTATTTGTTACACCAGAGGGCCAAATAGTCGTTTTTGCAGGTGCGGTTGATCAATATTCAGCAGAAAATGCAAAGGATTTAAAGAACATTCTGATCGCTTTGTTTCTCTTATTTGTCTTCATTGTTGTTATCTCTGGATGGTTTTTTGCCGGAAGGGCAGTACGACCCATTTCAGAAGTTATTAAACAAGTGGATTTACTGTCACCTAAGCGACTAGAACAAAGGTTAGAAACAGCGGATTCCGAAGATGAAATTGGCAAAATGGTAGCGACCATTAACCGGCTCTTAGAACGAATTGAAAGTGCATTTCGCTTTCAAAAAACATTTATTGCCAACGTATCCCATGAGTTAAAAAACCCACTAACCAAGATCTCAGCCCAATTGGAAGTAAGCTTATTAAATGAGCGATCAACAGCAGATTACAAGTTGACAATCGCCTCTGTATTAGAAGATACACAGGACTTAGCGGCAATTACGGAATCCTTGTTGGAATTAAACAAAATCAGCGTTTCGGATTACCAAGCAGGTTTTCAGGTCATTCGAATTGATGAAATACTTTGGGAAGCGCGCAGTTTAACGCAAAAGTTGAATGCAACCTATAAAGTTACATTTGACACACAATTCATGCCAGAAGACGAAGAATTGTTGATGATCAAGGGCGATGAAAAACTTATTCTGACAGCATTAAAAAATCTGCTAGAAAATGCCTGTAAATTCAGCCCAAATAAGCAAGCATTTGTACAGCTGGCCATTGAGGTTAACAAGATTATTATTGAGGTGAAAAATGAAGGGAAAGGAATTCCTGAGGCTGATTTACCCTATATTTTCCAGCCATTCTTTCGTGGCGAAAATACAGCCAATGCTAAAGGCTATGGCATCGGTTTATCACTTGTCGAACGCATCGTTCATTTACACCTAGGGCAAATATCAGTCCAGTCTGAACTTAATGGATGGACAAAATTTACCATTAGACTCTAGACATTAGACGTTAGACGTCGGACGCTAGACTTTAGAGTCTGTATAGACGCAATACTTTGCGTCTAATCATATCAAAAGACGCGAAGTATCGCGTTTCTACAAATTATATCAAATTGTTATATAATTTATATTATGTTAAATAGATACTAATCTAACCTCCAACGACTATTGTCTAATGTCTAAAAAAAAGACTGCCCATTTCTGAGCAGCCTTTTCTTAATGACTAACGTCTGACGTCCAACGTATTATTATTAATCTACCGTTTTCTCCATCTTCAATTCACGGTACACTTGGCGTAAAATCTCTTTCAAATCTTCATCTTTCTTCACACCTAATGCACGCTCAAAATATGGCAACGCCTCTTTATATTTCAAAGCAATTTGTTCTTCTATCGCCTTACCTTCTTTCTTATACGTCTCCATATCCATCGCATTCACTTTGCGCTTAATTTCTGCCGCATCATTATAAGACAACGCACCTAACTGGTACAAAGCATCATAATAATTAGCATCTATTTCCAACGCACGTTTGTAAAAACCAGGTAATTCCTCACGTAAAGCAGCAATTTTAGCTTGTAATTCATCCATTTTGACTTTATTCGCAGCTGCATCCCCTACTAACTTTTCCGCCTCTGCCTGCTCATCTATCAACAGCTTTAATTCGTCACTATCCGCTTTAATCGATGCCTCAAGTTTATTAATTTGGGCCTGAAAAACCGGCTTTTGTTTCGGTTGAGCCGTTTTTAACTTAGCCTTCACACGCTTTAATTCATCCACATAAACCTCTGCCTTATCTTTTTGTGAAACTACTTTGCGTTTTGCATTTTCAACTTTTACGGTCGTTTCAGCAATTTTATTTACTTCCTCTTTTAAACCGTTAACCTTATTTTCATACAACAAACCCAAATTGAATAAATTCATTACATCCTTAGGATCCTTCTCCAGTGACCCCTTCAACTGAAGAATCGCCTGATCAATACGACCAAATGAAATCAACATATTGAACTTCTCATTACGCAAATCCTTATTCGATGGATAAATTGTAATTCCTTTGTCCAACATGGCTAAAGCCGTCTCCTCTTCCTTCGCCGCCTTATAAATCTGAGCTAAACCGTAAATAATCGCCATATCCTTACCACCAATCGACATATAATGCTCATACGACTTCCGCGCCTCAGCATCTTTCTGACACAATTGAGCTACGACACCTGTATACATAGCAGACATCGTATCGTTCGGGGCAATTGCAGATGCCTTGGACATATAACGGAACGAGGATAAATAATCCTTTCCTTGATATTTAACTACACCTACATTCATTAGAGCACCATATACTTTCTCACGGCCATCCAATAATTTTTCAGCATCCTTAGCGATAGAACCTTTCTTTCCTTCTTTGGTATCCAATTTCACCGCCTCAGCAATATAATCAAGTGCTTTGAAAGGAGCATCCAAATCTAACGTAGAAACTGTGGAGTCGGGAAACGATGCCAAATCTAAATAGGCAATCGCACGATCATACCATAATTTTGGTTTTGTGGGTGATTTCTTCACCGATTCATCTGTCTTTTTAACAGCGTCCAAAATACTCTTCTTTTGTACTTCGACCAAAGCCTTATCCACTTGAGCGAATATTGAGCCTGTGGCTAATACCACAGTAATCAGGGTTAAAACTACTTTTTTCATATGTTTAGTTAAATTAAAAAAAAGCCCGTTCAAAAATACGGGCCAAAAAATTATTCCTCTATTTGTTCTTCAGTTCCCTCCACATTTGGAGTCTCCTCCCCTGCTTCTTCTCCTAACGTTTGATCAAGTACCACACCTTCCACAAGTTCATCCCCTTCAATCAAGACAACTTCTTCTGGCTCTGGTTCTTTATCAATTTTGGTTACTGATGATATTTCATCTGATTCATTTTTCAATCGAATCAATTTCACCCCTTGCGTATTACGTCCCATGACGCGTAACTCAGCCACACTCGAACGAATCAAAATACCCGCCTTCGTTATGATCATCAAGTCATTCGAGTCATTTACTTCCTTAATAGCCACTAAATTACCCGTTTTCTCCGTGATATTCAAGGCCTTAACCCCTTTACCTCCCCGGTTAGTCAATCGGTAATCCTCTACCTCAGAACGCTTACCAAATCCCTTCTCAGAAACCACCAATAGTTGTTGGACCTCCGGATCAGACACACAAACCATGCCAACTACCTTCTCGGTAGCAATCTTCTCATCTATCCAAATACCCTTGACACCAGCTGCCGTTCTACCCATAGGACGAACGCGCGTCTCTTCAAAGCGTACTGAACGACCCGTGTTCGTGGCAATCACAATTTGATTATTTCCATTCGTTAACGCCACATCCAATAAACGGTCTCCCTCACGAATGGTAATCGCATTGATACCATTTTGACGTGGACGAGAATATGCTTCCAAAGATGTTTTCTTTATCGTTCCATCCTGCGTACACATCACAATAAAATTATTATCAATGTAATCCGGATCCGTTATCGACTTCACATTAATCACCGCACGAATCGTATCCCCATTCTCAATATTCATCATATTTTGAATTGGACGGCCTTTCGAGTTTTTAGATCCCTCTGGAACCGCATACACACGTAACCAGAAACATTTACCGCGCTCTGTAAAGAATAACAACCAGTTATGCATCGTTGCTGAGAACAAATGCTCTGTATAATCATCATCTTTTGTAATCACCGCACGTGACCCTACGCCACCTCGCGTTTGTGAACGATACTCCGTAATCGGGGTACGTTTGATATATCCCTGAGCTGAAACCGTAATCAACATCTCATCATCCGCGATCATATCTTCAACCGAGAACTCATCATCTGTCATATTGATCTGCGTACGACGCTCATCACCGTAACGCTGCTTCATCTCCAACAACTCATCTTTAATGATCTGTAACTGACGATCAGGCTTAGCCAAAATGTCTTCCAAATCATCAATCAATTTCATGATCTCCGCATATTCATTCATGATCTTTTCACGCTCCATTCCAGTTAAGCGCTGTAAACGCATCTCTAAAATAGCCTTCGATTGAATCTCTGATAAATTAAACGTACTCATCAAACCTTCCTGCGCCGCATTCGGGTCCTTCGAATTACGAATCAACTTGATTACCGCATCCAAATTATCCAATGCAATAATAAAGCCCTCCAATACGTGCGCACGCTTGCGTGCCTCACGTAGATCATATTTCGTCCGACGAATAATAACCTCATTTCTGTGCTCAACAAAATGATGAATCAAATCCTTTAAATTCAACATCATCGGTCGGCCCTTCACCAAAGCCACATTATTTACACTAAATGAAGATTGTAAAGCTGAAAACTTATATAAATTATTCAAAACAACATTGGCCACCGCATCGCGCTTCAAATCAAATACAATGCGCATTCCTTGACGATCCGATTCATCACGAATCTCAGAAATACCCTCAATGCGCTTATCGTTTACCAAATCAGCACATTGCTTAATCAATGATGCTTTATTAACCATATACGGGATTTCAGAAACAATAATCTGCTCCTTTCCCGTTTTGGATGTATCAAATGTCGCATTCCCTCGAACCACAATACGTCCCCTACCCGTCTCAAATGCATTCTTAATTCCCTGAACACCATAAATTGTTCCTCCAGTTGGAAAATCTGGTGCCTTAATGTATTGCATCAATTCTGGAATGGTAATTTCTCGGTTGTCAATATAAGCCCCAATTCCATCGACCACCTCAGTTAAATTATGTGGCGCCATATTCGTAGCCATACCCACCGCAATACCTGATGTTCCATTCAATAGTAAATTAGGAATCTTTGCAGGCAAGACCGTTGGCTCATCCAAGGAATCATCAAAGTTAGGCTGAAAATCAACCGTCTCTTTATTTAAATCACCCAGCATTTCATCCGCAATTCGCTTCAAACGCGCCTCTGTATAACGCATCGCAGCCGGCGAATCACCATCAACTGAACCAAAGTTACCTTGGCCATCCACCAATGGATAACGCAATGACCAATCTTGAGCCATACGTACCATCGTGTCGTATACCGACGAATCACCGTGCGGGTGATATTTACCTAATACCTCACCGACAATACGAGCCGATTTTTTATATGATTTGTTATAACTAACTCCCAACTCCTCCATACCGTACAAAACTCGACGATGTACCGGTTTTAAACCGTCGCGCACATCTGGTAAAGCACGAGAAACTATGACCGACATTGAATAATCAATGTACGCCCCTCTCATTTCATCTTCGATGTTGATTGGGATAATATTCGTTTGTAATGACATAAATAATGGTTTGATTCGTTGAACAACCCACGTTGTTTTTTTTCATATAATTAGAAAAAAACAGGGATTTTCAATAGGTGCAAATATCTTAAATTCTGCCTATTTTTCCAAGAAAAAATTCAGTAAAAAAATTGAAATGTTGGATGGGAAGAAATAGCCTCTAATTACCACGCAGGGACGATTCCCGTACCATCAATTTGGTCTTCAAAACTTCAATAACAGGAGAATCTCCTGCATTTTTTCCTTCAATTTGATCGATCAATAATTTGAAGGCTAAATGACCTATTTCCTCCAATGGTTGCGCCACCGAAGAAATCGTTGGAGAGACAACCGAACAAACAGGCTCATTATTAAAACTTACAATTTTTACATCCTCAGGAACACGAATCTTTAATTCACGCAAGGCCAATAAAACTCCTAAAGCCAAGCGGTCAGAAACGACCAAAATTCCATCTGGTGCATTATCCATGCGCATCAAAATATGCGTTTGCGATTTGGCTGTATCCTGAAAATAATCGGAATGAAAAATCAAACTAGGGTCAGCTTCAATCCCCGCCTCCGAAAGAGCCCGTAAATAACCTAACCGGCGCTGATTACTAACCGAAACATTTTTAGGTCCAGCCAAAAAAGCGATCCGTTTACACCCGTTTTCCAATAAATGTTTAACAGCTTCATATGCAGATTGCTCATTATCAACCATCACTTTGGACGCATGAATCTCATCACTATCCCGATCAAAAAAGACTAAGGGAATACCGCGTCGCTGCAAGCGATTAAGATGCTCTAAATTTACGGTCTCCCGAGAAAGTGAAATAATAATACCTTCCACTTGAGAACGTGATAAATTTTGAATATTAATCAATTCCCGCTCATAAGATTCCTGTGTTTGCGTTATCAACAACGAATATCCAGCCGCAATTGCCGCTTCTTCGATCGCCTTCACCACCGTAGAGAAAAAGTAATAGCCCAAATCCGGCACAATTAAACCCAATGTTTTTGTCCTGCTCTTGACCAGACTAGAAGCTAAAATATTTGGTTGGTAATCGAGCTCTGCCGCTAAATCAAGAACAGATTTTTTTGTATCCGGATGAATATCCGGTAAATCACGTAAAGCGCGCGAAACAGTCGCTACTGATACATTCAACTGCTTGGCAATATCTTTGATCGTAACCTGATGACGCATGATGTGGTAAAATTTAATCTGAATTTACACTCTTTTTCTCTAATTATTCAATTAAAGAACTTTCTCTCCAAACAACCGACGATCGACCACCCATCATTCCCATAGGCGGATGCTCCTTTCCTATCTTAATTTCCAACTCTAAAAAATCAGGATGTAAATGCTTACACCTCGTGGCAATTTTTTCACATAATGTCTCCAATAAATCAACCGGATCACGCATAATTTCAACACAAATGGCATAGAGCTGCCCATAATCCATCGTTCGGTCAATATTATCACCAAACTCTGAGGTAATTTCCTTCGAAATAGACAGATTTAAAATAAACCAATTACCCAAAATCCGTTCTTCAGAAAACAAACCATGATAACCAAACAACCGCACATCTTCTAAACACACCCGATATATCCGCATTGCTTCTAATTAATATCACCAACTTTCCCACGAGGAGCACTTGATTTCGCGTATGCCTCCAATACTTTATTTAAGGTAGGCAAACCATCATCTTCAATCGTACTCACATCCAAATGATTTGATTTTGTAGGCTTAGAAGCAGAATTTACCTTTTTCTTTGCCACCGGTTTTAGCTTAGCTGCAGGCTTATTAACCTTAGACTCCACGTTGGGTTTAACAGAAACTACTTTCTTTTTCTCAGCTTTAACAGGAACAATTGGTGGAATATCCTTTTTCCATTTCGCCAACTGGTCCATTGTTTGCTGCGCAAGTTCCAACATCTGCTCGGCAAGTGTTTGTTGGACCGCCTCCAAACGTCCCATCTCCCGCTGCTTCTCCTTCAGTTCTTGATCCGCTTGGGATATCATTTGCTTGCGCTCATTTTCAACCAATAAAGTAGACTTTTTTGCTATCTGCTCAGACTCCGCAATAATACTAGTAGCCTTTTTCTTGGCATCTGAAAGCATAATTTCAGCTTCCTTCTCTACTTTTTCTTGCCAATGTAGCTGTGCTTCTTCGGCCAACTTCATTGCCCGAAATAGCGAAGATTCTACCTCACGTAATCGATTTACTTCTTGTTCAAGTTGGTGTATTTTCTCTTGCATAGATCGCTCATTTCGAGCTGATTCTTCCGCAAATTGATCTACCGAGTTCACATAGGCCTGCACCTCCGAAACATCGTAGCCACGAAAACCTTTGGAAAAAGACACTGCTGATATAGGCATAGAAAAAACTTGTTTAGTAAAATAAAAAACCTTTAATCGATTTTCCAAACAGAAATCTGTTTATCATCAGATCCAGAAACCAACAAATCTGTATAATCCGACCAAATCAATGCATTGATCGAATGTTTATGCCCACCATAGCGCGGAAAATCAATTACTTTTAAAAGCGTCAAATCAGTCGCATGCCAAATTTTAATTGTCTTGTCCATACTTCCCGTTGCCAAATAGCGCCCACATGGACTTAACACAACCGCATTAATTGCCTGAATGTGTGCAGGAACGGCAGGCAATGCCTCAATTAATTCATTTGATTCCCAATTCCATACGCGAATATGTGCATCTCCACCAACCGATATGAGGGTCTCCCCCACTTCAATCAAAGCAAAAACACGCTTTTCATATGCTATTTTGGCATGTACTAAGTCAAATTGCGAACTAAATACGCGCATATTGCCATCACTATAACCAGCAAAAATTTGTTGGCCTACTACCATCAAACACCGCACATGAGCCTCCCCTACTTTTACATGTTTCAAAACCTGATGCGATAAACGATCCACCACCGTAATCATCCCGTGTGAACTTGCCACCCAAACTTGATCTCCCCAAAATTGAATATCAAAAATAGATTGATTCAACATCGGAATTGAAAAAACACGATCTAAAGTACCTACATGTATACCATGAATTCCCTCATTATTTTGAGCCACCCAAAGAATTCCAGACAAATGATCCAAACGCATGGCATAAATAGACCCTTGAATTTGCGCAATCACTTTACCCAAATCTGGTTTTTGAAGATTCCATTGAACAACCCACCCATCAGCTCCAGCCGAATAAAATAAAGCATTGTCTACAGCCTTTTCCAAAGCGTAGACCGCACCCCGATGACCCGCAAACGTATCTATTCGTTCTATTTTCAAAATTTTAAGCCAATTGAACTACAAAAATGATAATTTTACAGCCAAATCTATCGGTATGCCGAAATTTTCATCCTCCCTCGCTTTACTTCTTCCTGAAACACATGTGTGTGTATGGAAAATCGACGAGCCAGAAGAATTCTTTACACACGTACCGAGCAGCTGGCCACCGATAAATTCAGAAAATCCAATAAAGCGTTTGGAATCAATGACAGCACGCTATTGTCTATATGATTTATGTAAACGCATCGGAATGACAGATGTATTGCTACAGCAAGACGAACGTCAACGCCCCTACTTATTAGATTCAGATTGGAAAATATCCTTGACGCATTCATTTCCATACGTCGCTGCGGCTTGTTGCCGCACAAATGAGGTAGGTGTAGATATCGAAAAAAAAGGCCGTAAAATTGAGAAAATAGCGCCTCGCTTTTTGAATCAAATGGAACTAACAAACCGTCAAGGTAATCATGCAGCGCTCACCGTCGCCTGGTCCATTAAAGAATCCATTTACAAAGGAGCGAATATTCCTGGATTGTCTTTTCGCAACGCAATCGCGCTTGAAATACATACCGAAAAACAAATGGGTAAAGCAACGCTAGGTAACGCAGATAAAACAGCTAATTATTATTGGGAAGAATTTGAAGAATTCGTACTCACCTTGGCATTAATTGATTAATCTAATGAGGCAATCAGCGTAGTCAACTCATCCTTGTAGGAATCATCCCCTGCTTTTTCATATGCCAATATTAAGTTACGAAGTACCCGCCGAACAATCTCTAAATTCGAACAAGGCTGATAATAGATTTCATTTTGCTCTAAATTCAATTGTGCGATGTAATTATCAATATCTGTTTTATTAAAAATCAACCCCTTATTAAAGACGTTAATGTAGAACTGTAACTCTTCTTTTTTGTAAGTCAAAACAAATAAATTAGGCAAATTAACTCCATAAACAGGCATCCCTAATTTCTGAGAAATCCACATGTACACCACACATAAACTGATTGGGTTACCTTTCTTCGAATCAAGAACCACGTTAATAAAGGAATTATTAGCCGCATGAAAATTCTTCGTATTTGCCCCAAATTTCAATTGATCAAACATCACTGAATTTAAAATCTTTAATTGATCAATCGGATGTAAATCGTCCCGCATTTGTGGCCAAACCTCAAAATACAGTTGCTCCATGGAAGCTTGCAATTCAGCGTAAGTAAATTCTGGATATCGATAAGTTGAAATAATCCACATCCCCTCCAATAAATCCATGCCTCCCCCTTCTTTCCACAGGGTGAGCCGGTTTTTCATTAAGTCTAACTGAAATTCATGAATTAAATCCTCTATTTTAGTTTGTAAATAGGGATTGAAACTTAAATGTTCCCATTCAGCTTCCAAAACTGGAATGATCGAATAACCTAAAGTACGCATTTGAGCTTCGACCATTTGAACTACTTCGGTATCCGAGTCGTCCAAAAGTTGAATCATTGCTTTAATCGCGGGTCCTTCCATGTAGATTTTGTAACGTTCAAAATTAATAAAAATCTCCAAAATTCAAAAAGAAACGGGGCTTTTGGCCTTTGAATAAATGTTTAGTTCCTAAATTTTTTTTCGGCTAAAAATGAGCGTAAATTTGTCGTTGCTAGTTAAGCACGATCACACATGATGAATATTCTGATTACTGGGGGAGCTGGATTTATAGGATCTCATACCTATGTTGTACTACAAGAAAATGGCTATAACCCCATTATAGTAGATAATTTCTCCAATTCATCTGAGAAAGTTATTGCCAACTTAGCTACAATTTGCGGCAAAGCGGTTACCTACGTTCATGCAGATGTGAATGATCCCGCAACCTATAATCAGCTATTTACAACCCACAAAATTGATGGTATTATTCATTTTGCAGCCTCAAAAGCTGTAGGTGAATCAGTAGCTAATCCACTGAAATATTACCGAAATAATGTTGCCTCTACTGTACTCTTACTCGAAAAAATGCAAGAATACGGCATAAATAACCTTGTATTCTCTTCTTCTTGTACTGTTTATGGCCAGCCGGATGAACTTCCTGTTACCGAAAATTCTCCTGTTCAAGAAGCAGTATCCCCTTATGGAAATACGAAACAAATTTGCGAAGAGATTATTCGCGATACCGTAACTGCGGATTCATCGTTTAAAGCCATATCACTTCGCTATTTTAACCCCATTGGAGCTCATAAAAGTGCCTTAATTGGCGAACTACCCCTCGGACCACCTGCTAACCTAATCCCATTTTTAACGCAATCGGTAGCTGGATTACGCGGCCCATTACAAGTTTGGGGAACAGATTACCCGACAGCAGATGGAACTGCCATTCGAGATTACATACACGTGACCGATTTAGCTCATGCGCACGTGAAAGCATTAATACACATTTTAAGTAAACCGAACAGCTCCTATTACGATTTCTTTAATATAGGCACAGGCGAAGGAAGTTCGGTTTTACAAGTTATTCAGGCATTTGAAAAGGCAACGAATCAACATGTAAATTATGAGGTTCGGGATCGCAGACCTGGCGACATAACAGCTGTTTATGCCGCGATAGAAAAATCAAATAACATCCTCGGCTGGAAAGCAGAAATTAGCTTGGAAGAAGCATTAAATGATGCCTGGGCATGGCAAAAAGCCCTATTATAACCCGTATGAAAAAAATAGTTATCACCGGTGGCGCCGGATTTATTGGATCTCATGTAGTCCGACTTTTCGTCGAAAAATACCCGGATTATCAAATTTATAATTTAGATGCATTGACGTATGCGGGGAATTTGGCCAACAATCAAGATATAGCTGACCGACCAAATTACCACTTCATCAAAGCGGACATTACAGATGCGGAACATATGGATGCACTTTTCGCCGAACATCAATTCGACGGCGTATTGCACCTAGCTGCTGAGTCTCACGTAGATCGTTCAATTACAGATCCTTTGGCATTTGTGCGTACAAACGTTATCGGGACCGTTAATTTATTACAAGCAGCCAAAAAACAATGGGCCGGAAAATACGAAGGAAAAAAATTCTACCATATTTCAACTGATGAAGTATATGGTGAATTGCATGACCCCAAAGAATTCTTTTTGGAAACCACACCATACGATCCACGGTCACCCTATTCAGCCTCAAAAGCAAGCTCAGATCATTTTGTGCGCGCTTATCATGAGACATATGGTCTACCAACCGTGATCACCAATTGCTCTAATAATTATGGACCAAATCATTTCCCTGAAAAGTTGATTCCATTAATGATTCATAACATCCTGAACAACAAGGCATTGCCAGTTTACGGTAAAGGTGAAAATGTACGTGATTGGCTATTTGTTGTTGACCATGCACGTGCAATCGATACCGTTTTCCACCAAGGAAAAATTGGCGAAACCTATAACATCGGAGGATTTAACGAGTGGAAAAATATTGATATTGTGCATTTATTGTGCAAAATCATGGATGAAAAATTAGGCCGACCAGCCGGAACGTCCGTTCAATTAATCACGTATGTAACAGACCGAGCTGGACATGATTTACGCTATGCCATCGACGCAACTAAAATCATGAAAGAGTTAGGTTGGGAACCGAGTTTACAGTTTGCTGAAGGATTAGAAAAAACAGTTAGTTGGTATTTAAGCAACGAAAAATGGCTTAAAGATGTCACATCAGGTGATTATCAAAAATATTACACGACCATGTATCAAGGACGCTAATTATGAAAGGAATTATTCTAGCCGGTGGATCTGGCACACGTTTACACCCGTTGACATTAGCCGTTAGCAAGCAATTAATGCCTGTGTACGACAAACCGATGATTTATTATCCGCTTTCGATTCTGATGTTGTCAGGTATTCGGGAGATTTTGATCATTTCAACGCCACATGATTTACCTCATTTTGAGAAGTTATTGGGTGATGGATCTAGTATCGGTTGCAAATTCGAATATGCGGTCCAACCAGAGCCCAATGGTTTGGCTCAGGCATTTGTGATTGGCGAAAAATTTATTGGAAAAGAAAAAGTGGCTTTGGTTTTAGGAGATAACATCTTCTATGGTTCAGGTTTGAGTAAATTACTACAGGCCAATAACGACCCGGAAGGTGGCGTGGTTTACGCTTACTCAGTAAATGATCCGGAGCGATATGGCGTTGTAGAATTTGATGCAGATAATAAAGTAATTTCAATCGAAGAAAAGCCTGAACATCCCAAATCAAACTATGCAGTTCCGGGCTTATATTTCTACGATAATGACGTCGTTGAAATTGCCAAAAACATCGCTCCATCGCCCCGTGGTGAATATGAAATTACGGATGTAAACAAAGAATATTTAAAACGCGGGAAACTTTCTGTTGGCATTTTAAATCGGGGTACTGCTTGGCTAGACACGGGTACTTTTGCTTCATTAATGCAAGCAGGGCAATTTGTTCAAGTAATCGAAGAACGTCAAGGTATGAAAATTGGCTGCATTGAGGAGGTTGCCTACCGCATGGGCTACATTAATTCGAGCCAATTAGAAATGATTGCAAAGCCGTTGGTGAAAAGTGGCTATGGCCAATACTTATTAAATATATTACGCTAAAAAATAACCGGCAACCAGTGCCGCACTAAATAACGCCATGGCAGGAACACGTTCCGTCTGCGCAATTAGAAATGCAATAACAACTAAGGCGATGGAAACCCCATCGCCTTTTTGCATCATCGGATATACAAACGTATACACCGCAACTCCCGTAAGTCCTACGGATGCGGCTTGAATACCTGCCAAAGAAGCCCGAATAAAGCGGTATTGCTTCAATTGCCCCCAAATACGAAAGACAAAAAAGATTAAAAAAGTCCCGGGCATAAAAATCCCCAAAGCCCCTATTGCACTGCCAGCCAGCTGGCCCATCATCCCATAATCCTTCATTAACAAAACGCCTAGGTAGGAAGTCAACGCAAAAATTGGACCAGGTAACGACAGCGACAGCGCCATCCCTGTCAGAAAGTCATCCGGACGAATTAAACCCTTAAATTCAACGAATTCGGTATATAAAACAGGTGCGAGTACCTGTCCACCCCCAAAAACAAGGCTTCCATTCCGGTAAAAATTCTCCAATAAATGAAACGGAAAATAATTGGTACTCTGCCCTAAAACAACCAATAAAACAAATACGCCCCAGAACAAATGAAAATTTGCCCACGGAATAATCATTTTATGTTTATTTTGACGCGGAAATTCACGAAAATTAAAGGATGAAATTAAGCCACCCAAAACCAAAACAAGTGGAAAAACATAGGGCGTGGCGAACAAAATGCCCGTCACAAGGGTCCCGAGCGATATCCAAACATACATCCACGACTTAATCACCTTGCGGGCCATGAGCCACCCCGCTTGAAGAATTAAACCCACACCCACCGGAAGTACAAACTGAACTAAATCACGATTGCGCAAATAGGTCATTCCATAGGCCGCCAAGGTCATAACAAATACAGCCGGTGTAATCCAAAGTATTAACGTCAAGTAAGCCAACGACGCCCCTCCTCGCTTTAAACCGATCGCCGTAATCATCTGTGTGGACGTAGGACCCGGCAATACGGAACACAATGCCTGAATTTCAAACAACTCATCTTCCGTCAAGTAGTGTTTTTCATGCACCAGACGGCGCAAAAAAAGGGCCCAGTGTACCTGAGGCCCTCCAAATGAGGTGGCAGCCAAAACGAATACATCCCATAAAAAATTCAGATGTTTTGGCCGTTTCACGTTATTTTTTCTTTAATCCCAACTCAATCAAGCGTTCATTCAAAAATTCTCCCGCGGTCATATTGGTGTAAATCTTCGGACTCGCCGACGACACACAACTTTCCAAACAAGTTAAATCCATCTCAGAGCGTGGATGCATGAAAAACGGTATCGAATACCGAGAAGTTCCCATCTTTTCAAGCGGCGGATTAACCACGCGATGGATCGTTGATTTCAAGTGGTGATTCGTTAAACGGTCCAACATATCCCCTACATTAACCACGACCTGATCCGGTAATGCGGTAATTGGAATCCATTTTCCATCCATACGCAATACCTCAAGGCCTTCGGCTGAAGCACCCATTAAAAGCGTAATTAGATTAATGTCACCATGAGCAGCCGCACGAACGGCCCCTTCAGGTAGACTATCAGGATCCGCAATAGGGAAATAATGGATTGCACGTAAAATAGAATTGCCATTGTTCACACGCGCCTCAAAATAAACTTCCGGTAATTTTAAATAAAGTGCAATCGCACGCAAAAGTGATTTTCCTGCGGCCTCTAAAGTCTGGTAGCCTTGAACCGTTAATTCCCCAAACTGAGGATATTCCGTTGGAAAAACATTGGCTGGATATTCATCCCAGACCGAATCTCCATCTGCTTTGTGCGGCTGGCCAACATGGTAAAATTCCTTTAAATCAGGCACTTTGAAACCTTTGGCCGTTTCTTTTCCTTTGCCAATGTACCCACGCTGACCGGCTATGCCCTCAATTTCATAGGCACGCTTTAAGTCATCTGGAGACTGGAAAAAGCGTTCAACTTCCGCATACAATGCTTTCGTAAAGTCGGCCGACAAGCCGTGTCCTTTGATGGCTACAAAACCAATCGTATTAAACGCTTGCCCTAAATCTTGTACAAATTTTTCCTTGCGCACGGGATCTCCTGCATTAAAATCAGCTAAATCCAAGGACGGTATTTCTTCTAATAACATACTTATTTTGTTTCAAATTGACGCGAGACAAAATCCCAATTCACTACATTCCAAAATGCGGTAATGTAATCCGCCCGCTTGTTTTGATACTTTAAATAATAGGCGTGCTCCCACACATCCAAGGCTAAAATCGGCTTGCCTTTTACCTCAGCCACATCCATCAACGGATTGTCTTGGTTGGCCGTCGAACTAATCACTAATTTCGACCCATTCCAAGTCAACCAGGCCCAGCCAGAACCAAAACGGGACGTAGCGGCTTTAGCAAATTCCGATTTAAAGGAATCTAAACTTCCAAAATCAGCCTGAATTTGCTTTAATAATGCGGCGCTCGGTTGCTTTCCCGTCGCAGGTGCTAATAATTGCCAAAAGAAACTGTGATTCCAGTGTCCTCCCCCATTATTTCGAACGGCCACTGGCTGTGTACTAATCGATGCCAACAATTCTTCGATTGATTTACTTGAAGTTCCTAGCGCCTTATTCAAGTTATCTACATACGCTTTGTGGTGACGGCTATGGTGAATTTCCATGGTCATCTTATCGATATGCGGCTCTAAAGCATCATATGAATAGCTAAGGGTAGGTAATGCAAAAGGTGCATTTTCCAATACATTGATCCGTGAGGCCACTAAACCTAAGCCGGATAATTTTAAAAATTCGTTGCGATTCATTGCGTATTGGGTTTATTCATAGGTTACTCGGCCCACAATACTGCGGCCAAGGGTAATCTCATCTGTATATTCTAAATCACCACCGATCGGAATTCCGCGCGCTATAGTGGATATTTTAATGGAAAAATCGGCTAATTTCTTAGTCAAATAAAATGCCGTCGTATCCCCTTCCATCGTTGGACTCAGTCCCAAAATAACTTCATCAAATGCACCAGAAGCAATGCGTGTTATCAGGGTGTCGATATGTAAATCAGTGGGCGAAATACCTGCCAACGGCGATATTATTCCACCAAGCACATGATATAATCCGGTATATTGACCCGTATTTTCGATGGCCATCACATCCCGCAAATCTTCTACCACGCATAATAAACGCTCATCGCGCTTGTTGCTTGCACAAATTCCACATAAATCTCCATCGGAAATCATGTGACACTGCGGACAATATTTTGTTTCTGTTCGAAGTTGGACGAGCGCGTGGGCTAGTTGCAACGATTGAGATTCAGGACGCTTCAGCATATGTAATGCTAAACGTAAGGCAGATTTCTTACCAATACCCGGCAATTTCGAAATTTCCTCCACGGCTTGCTCAATGATTCGAGACGGATAAGTATGCATCATAATTTAAGACTCAAATGATTCAATCTCAGCTGAAATACCGCGCCTACAAATCTCATTGCGCATGGATACGAGGGTATCGAATTCGCCAGATTTTACGCCACACCGACCGCGATAATGGATCATTAACGTACATTGTTCGGCTTGTTCGGGGCTGTGCTCGCATACCTCCATAAGCGTCATGGTCACATATTCAAAGGTATTGACCTCGTCATTATAAACGACTAATTGATGTGCTGAAATGGTTTCTTCGTCCACTAAAACTTCGACTTCTTCCTGCCATTGCTCTTGCCCTGCCAAAGAAAAAATGAACTCTGAAACATTATCTACGGAGAAATCCATATTTTTGAAACTAGGTTTGAAAACACCTCGCACAAATTTATATAAAATTCTCTTTAAACTTCTATGTCGATTCAATTAGCCGGTGGAATTCTTGCCATCTATTTTGGCCTACTGCTGCTCATCTCTTACTTCACATCGAAGGGAGCTGACACCAATGCCTTTTTTACCGCGAATCGGGAATCTCCTTGGTGGCTGGTGGCCTTTGGGATGATTGGAACTTCCATTTCTGGTTTAACTTTTATTTCTGTCCCAGGGGCTGTTGGCAAAACATTTTTCACCTATTATCAAGTCATTTTAGGCCATTCTTTAGGGTATCTAACGATTGCCCTCGTGCTAATGCCATTATATTATCGACTCAATTTAATATCGATTTATGGCTACTTAGAAACACGATTCGGATTTTGGTCATACAAAACAGGTTCTGCCTTCTTTCTACTTTCGCGCACCATTGGCTCAGCGGCTCGCCTGTATTTAGCAGTTAATGTACTCCAAATCGCCATATTCGCTCCGATAGGTGTCCCGTTTGTTGTAACCGTTTTTATTTCCATCGCACTAATTTGGCTCTACACCCATCGAGGAGGTGTTAAAACAATTATCTGGACGGACACGCTTCAAACACTCTTTTTACTCGTTGCACTATTCATCACGATATTTTTAGTAGGTCAAAAAATGAACATGGGTTTCGGTGAAATGATCGATAACATCCAAGCAAGTCCGCTAACACACATGTTTGAATGGGATTGGAAGAGCCCGCATTTCTTTGGAAAAGACTTTTTAGCAGGGGTATTTATAGCCATTGTTATGACAGGTTTGGATCAAGATTTGATGCAAAAAAACTTAACCTGTAAGTCAATTGGGGAAGCACAAAAAAACATGTTTTGGTTTTATTGGGTATTATTATTCATTAATATACTTTTCTTGTCATTGGGTGCATTACTATACATATATGCGCAAGCAAATCAGATTGCCATACCTACGAAAACGGATGAATTGTACCCGCTATTAGCATTAGGTGGCGAATTTGGGACCTTAGCTGCGGTGACGTTTTTATTGGGAATTATCGCAGCATCCTATGCGAGTTCCGATTCTGCTTTGACTGCCTTAACGACTTCCTTTTGCATTGATTTTCTACACATTGAGAAATTTAAAGAAGCCAAACGTGAAAAACTTAAACAACGTGTCCATCTAGGTTTTTCGGCCTTGTTCTTCGTAGTGATAGGTTTGTTTCACATTTTTAACACACAAGAACTAATCGCGGCAGTTTTTAATTTAGCTGGTTATACCTATGGCCCACTTTTAGGATTATTTTCATTTGGTTTATTTACCAAATACGGCGTGAAGGACAAATTAGTACCATCTATTTGCTTGGCTTCGCCCATCATCACTTTTTTTCTGGAAATGCAAGCGCAAACGCTTTTTGGTGGATTTGGTTTTGCGAAGCTAATTTTGAACGGGGCGGTGTGTTTTCTTTTGCTCTGGCTGATCCGACGAGATCGAGTAATCGCCTAGAATTTAATCGCATTTCGGATCGCAAAGTAAATAACATTATTTCCGGCCCCTGTTTCTTTTAAATAAGTACCAGCTTTACAGTAGCCAATTTCTGCTTGAAAAAAGTAATGTTTTGTGGGCACATAATTCACATCTACAGCATAAATATCACAAAGCTTAAGGGCATCTGACGTCATTTTAGACGCATCATATGGACGTAATTGAGACATATTGGGCGTGTATACCCCATCGTATACACTTGTTCGTTGAACAAAAGAAGCACGCGCAGTCGCTATCCATTTTGTTCCGTTTTGATACCTAATGTATGGGCTTAAATTTAGGGTATTGGAGATATTCAGGGCAACTGTTTGCCCAAAAGGCGGCCGAGCAAACAACGTATTAAAGGTATTCAATTGTCCATCACGTGTGGATTTATCCCCAGGCACAAAATTTCCACTAAATCCAATGAATCGATGTGGTTTAACGGAAAAATTCACATCCCAAACCGCCATAAAGGCTTGAATGTCCAACGATTTAAACTGCCCTACTTGCCGCGAAAACTCGATATCATAATTGAAACGCTGCGGATTTGAATAAAGATGTAATCCGATTGAATGCCTTTTTTCAGCACCAATAGTCGAGTAATATTCACGTGCCTCTGATTCAAAATAGTAGTAATAGGCATCTGCATTAAGAAATTTCAAAAGCCGATCATATTTAAAATGCAAACCCGCTAATTTTTCAGTTGATTTTTCATCATCCATAGCTCCTAGGTTCAACTTGATCGGATGGGTATAAAAAAGATCCGTTTTTAAGCGTTTAAGTTGATGAATTAAATGAGCCCCCACAAAACTTTGGCGATTGTTCGGCCCTTCCCGAGTAGCAATAAATCGCTCTTGCCCAAATAGTAATTCTTGTCGGCCTAATCGAAGCACCAACTGATCTGCCAATTTCAAATCTGCGAACCACTGGTGAAAACCTAAGGTATTCTGGTCTACTTGGTTGGTGATCGGATTTGGGTTCCAAAAACGGACGGTATTATTGATTTGAGCAAATACCCGAAAATTGGAATGAAGCCGTAAATCACCATGAAGTAAAATTCGATGAAGCCATTGGTGCGGATTTCCTGTCACATAGGAAGCTGGAATTTGGCCAAAATTCACATTGGTATAATTCTGATAATGTTCGCGTATTTCACCCCCGATACTTAAGGTAGCTTGGCCAATAAGCGGCAAATATTTTAATTTTTCATCCCAAGATTTGCTTAAACTATCTGATTTCAGGTACGAAAAGTCATCTTCAAAACGAAGGCGCGCGATGTGTTGGGCACTAGCTTGTGAACATAATGAACAAATGAAAATGATAAAAAGAACGCTTCTGAACAAAATTAAATTTAATATAGAGGAACATAAAGATACCAAGTCAATCGTAAAATTAAAATGGAGTTAACAGGTCAATAGAAACAACAACCTATTGAATTGGGTAATTTGGCAAACTTTTTAATTAAAATATAGTTTATTTACAAAAAATTTAAAAATATTAATTTGAAAAAAGCGCCCATTTTTGATATTGCTATTGTAGGCGCAGGCGCAGCGGGACTACAATATCTGTATGAATATCTGCACTTGTCAGAGAATGACAAAAGCAATATTTTACTAATTGATTCCGGAGATCGCACGAAAAAAAGTTGGTGCTTTTGGGCTGAAAATAACTCAGCGTCTTTTCCTTTTTTAATCGAGAAATCTTGGCCAAAAATCACTTATCGATCAACAACTGCAATTAGCCAAACTCAGGAAATCGGTAACTTAAATTATCATTACATATCATCTGATAATTTTTTTAACTATTTCTTTGATGAATTTATACCTGCTCATCCACTCGTACAACACGAAATTGGTTGGGTCGACGAACTGAATGAAAGCGGAACGGTTATTGACATTATTTTAAAAAATGGTTTGATCTTTCAGGCTAAGCAAGTTGCTGACGCCCGAATTGATGGGAAAATAGTTGAGCATCAACCTCAATTAGCCCAACATTTTTGGGGGAAATTCATCGAATTTGAAAATGATTTTTTAGATAGCAGTGCGGCTACATTAATGGATTTCAGCCAAGCTCAGACAAACCGAGATTATTCCATGTTTCATTATATCTTACCTTTCTCAGAAAGGAAAGCATTAATTGAAACAACTGTTTTTAGCACGAAACCATATGATGAGCAAGCCTATGAAGCTCATTGGAATCAATATATGGCTGATAATTTTACCGGCAAAAATTACCAAGTTATCGATATCGAACGGGGAACTATCCCAATGACTGTCATGCCATCAACGAATAACCTGGGTAAAATCTTTAAGATTGGTACTGCGGCAGGGCAAGTAAAAGCATCCACTGGCTATGCATTTACACGGATGCAAAGAGATGCTAAACAAAAAGTCAACCAATTACCTTCCAATATTAAATCAAGGCATTTATTTTTTGATTCCATATTACTACATATGATAAAATCGGAAAATAAAGCCATTCCTTTGGTCATGGACAGACTTTTTGCTCGAATCAACTTTACTAAAATTCTTCGATTCCTAGATGAAAAAACTTCGATTTGGGATGAAATAAGGATATTCAGTCAACTTCAAATCCCGTTATTTTTAAAACATCTACTAACCAGAAATCGATGACAAATTTATACCGAACGTTTGGTGTAATTATAGGACTTGATTACTTGCTGCTTACGGGCCTTTGGAAAAATATGCCCGTTCAGGTAGAATGGGGGTTCTGTATATTTTTATTAGCCACTTTAGGCATTCCACATGGTGCGGCAGATCATTTAGTAGCAAATCAGTTGGCGCGCACCCAAAATAAAGCGTTTAATATCTATTACTTCATCTTTAAATATATCTCAGTAATGATTGCCTATGGCGTATTATGGTTTTATTTCCCCCTAATATCCTTTATCATTTTCATAGGTATATCCGTTTTTCACTTCGGTGATTTAGAAACCACATTTATTTCAAAAAAGACAAGTTTCGACTACATATATTACCTCCAGTTATTCAGATCACTTATTTTAGGTATGGGAATTTTAGGATTTATTCTTTCCCAACATGCTGAAGAAGTTTTAAAAATAGTACAAAACTTTAATTTGGGTATTCAAATTCCCTTCGATGCCTTACCTATAAGTTTTTATATCGTTTGTATGCTATTCGGGTTTCAAAAGGAACATACCTCCTACTTTATAAATACGGGTATGACGCTATTAATAGGCACTTTTCTACCCATACTACCCGCATTTATGATCTATTTTGCCTGTTGCCATTCCGTATACAGCCTACGTGTTCTATCGAGATCTTTAGAGGTTAACATGAAAACTCTTTATATCAGGTTATTACCATTTACGTTTTTAGCATTTATTTCGGGTATAACCTATATCATGTTAATCAGTGCCGAAAAATGGCTCGCACATTCATTTATTTTTCTGTCAATTTTAACTTTACCTCATTTTTTTTTAATGCATAAAATTATTCCCAAAAGGCTATAAACTAACTAGTTTGTATAATTTTTATTTAAATTTTAAATTTTTTAATAGAAAAAAAACATTTTTAAAATTAAAGTGTTTAACTTTCAAAATCATTTCTTAAACACCTTAATACTTATTTATTTATCACTTAAACATTTTCAATTATGGAAACATTAAACATTTTACTGGATGGCTCATTAGCAGCCGGAGATTACATTGGATTTACCTTCTTTACAGGTTACATGTCGATGTTAGCTGCATCAATCTTTTTCATTGTAGAAAGAGGTACAGTTAATGACAAGTGGAAAACATCATTATTAATTTCCGCATTAATTACATTCATTGCTGCAGTTCATTATTTCTACATGCGTGGTGTATGGTTGGAAACACATGAGTCACCAACTCAATTCCGTTACATTGACTGGACATTAACTGTACCTTTGATGTGTATCGAGTATTTCTTAATCCTTAAGCCAGCTGGTGCAAAAACAGGTATGCTTTCTCGCTTAATCTTCGGATCTGTTGTGATGTTAGTTGCAGGTTACATCGGTGAGGCAGTAGTTCCAGAGCAAAACGTAATGTGGGGTATCATCTCAACATTAGGATGGGCTGTGATTATCTACGAAATCTACGCTGGTGAGGCATCTAAATTAGCTGCTGCTTCAGACAACGAGCACGTGAAATCAGGATACAAAGTAATGCGTTGGTTCACTTTAGTGGGCTGGGCGATCTATCCAATCGGTTACATGATGTTACCAGGTAACTTATTAAGTGGCATGGCAGGCAACATTGACCTAGCTTACAACATTGCGGATGCCATCAACAAAATCGGTTTCGGTTTAGTTGTTTACAGCATTGCAAAAGGAGCTTCAGCTGCAAAAGCTTAATTATCAGAATTGATTATAGTAAAAAAGAAAGGCCAATCATGGCCTTTCTTTTTTTGTTTACAGGTACTTTTATTTTGGCAATCCTATCACTTCGAAAATTGTTAGTACACGAGGTAATGATTGTGTACATGCCAAACGGGTTAAATTCAATAAACATCCCACACAAGACGGCAATCAGAAGTAGTGGCTAATCCTATTTTAACATCGGAAATAAAGTACGAATTTCTGCTTCACTTGGTTGCGAACCATATTCACAAATCTCGAAAGCTTCAGCATAGCGTACAGTAGCTGCCTTAGTCTCACCATACCATTTAACTAACGATTTTTGAACGTCAGCATTAGGCTTAGCCACCCGCTTTTGAAGCAAATATTCTAGGTGTTTTGAAGGGTCTTTAGGTACATCTGCTTCATAATTACCAATCCAAGGAAGCCACTCATAAAACTGCGATTGATGTGCATCCAAACCAGCTAACTTTTTTTCAATTACCGGCGTAATATCCACCGCAATATCTGCTTGAAATGGGTTAGGTTTCTTGAAATTATCTTGAAAATAAAGAAACACGGGATTCTTGCGCAAGGGCTCCACATCAGGCGCCACATTCGGAACGCCCACCATAAATGCAGCATCCTGAACAAGTACACCCGTATAGCGATGATCTGGATGGTAATCATTCGTCCGCGGAGCAATCACCACATCTGCTTTCCACTCACGAATTTTTCGAATAATTTGCAAACGAATTTCCAAGGTTGGCAACAATTCACCGTCATGATTATCCAATACATCATAGGCAACACCTAAACGCTTGGCAACTTCACGCGTTTCGGCGATACGACGTTTCGCAAGCATCCCACCACCCTGAGATTGGTGGCCCGCATCGCCATTCGTGACAGATAAAAACTTTACTTCGTGCCCCATTTGCACATAAAGTGCAGCGGTACCACCCCCTTTAATATCACAATCATCAGGATGAGCCCCAATAAACAAAATGCGTAATGGCTTTGCCTGTATATCTGCAGACAACAACACAAGTAAAATACATATGATTTTTTTCATTTGATTTGGAATTTTAGATTCAATGTTAGAGAATTTGATCAATAAATCAAACTGAACTGACCGGCTACTTATTCGAAATGAACTCAAAAAAGACACCAACTTCCATTGGTCAGATGTACAAAAAAAAGAAATAATTCTTACATTCGATTATGAGAATATACATCCTGCTTTTCCTGCTCCTAAGCATGGGAGCGCAAGCTCAAATCGATGATAAAGTCAAATCCATGAAGGCCCATTCGGGTTACTTTAATTTTTATTACGATGAGCCAAACGATAAAATTTTTCTTGAAGTCACTAAACTTAACCACGAGTTTTTATACGCCTACTCGCTCGCTCAAGGAGTGGGAAATAACGACCTTGGTTTAGATCGTGGCCAACTCGGCAATGAGCAAGTTGTCTATTTTGAAAAACAAGGAAATAAACTCTTTTTGATCCAACCAAATACCCGTTACCGGGCAAATACGAGTAATTCGTTGGAAAAAATTTCGGTCCAACAAGCATTTACGAAATCAGTTTTATTCGGATTTAAAATCGAAAGCAGCAGTGATGGGGCCTATTTAATTGATTTCACCGACTTTCTGATGCAAGATGCGCATGGTGTATTGAAGCGATTAGCTCAAGCAAAGCAAGGAACATATAGTTTAGATAAATCCAAAAGTTCATTGGCATTAGAACACACCAAATCATTTCCTAAAAATTCAGAATTTGAAGCCCGTTTAACCTTCGCAGGAAATGGAACAGGAGCAGAAATTAAATCAGTTGCTCCTAATGCAGATAATGTGACCGTCGTCGAACACCATTCATTTATTGAATTGCCAGATTCCGCCTACACGCCGCGCTTATTTGATCCGCGATCTGGAGCCAATGCCATTACATTTCTAGATTATGCGTCCCCAGTACAAGAAGTTATTGAAAAGAAATGGATTACACGCCATCGCTTAGAAAAAAAAGACCCACAATTGCCTATAAGTGAAGCAGTTAAACCCATAATTTATTATTTGGATAATGGAACGCCTGAACCCATTCGTTCCGCACTGATGGAAGGAGGACGCTGGTGGAACCAGGCATTTGAAGCCATTGGATATAAGGATGCATTCCAAATTAAATTGTTACCTGAAGGAGCAGATCCGCTTGATATTCGTTATCACGTCATTCAATGGGTGCACCGTTCCGCACGCGGTTGGAGTTATGGCGCCAGCATTGCTGACCCTAGAACCGGGGAAATCATGAAAGGCCACGTTAGCCTAGGTAGCCTTCGCATTCGGCAAGATTTTTTAATCGCTCAAGCGCTTATGAACGCACCATTTGCGATCGATGGGTCAACAAATGGACCTATGTTAGCCATGGCCCTGGCTCGCATACGCCAATTAGCTGCACATGAAATAGGGCATACCCTAGGATTTGCCCATAATTATGCTGCCAGTGCGCTAGGAAATTCAAGCGTCATGGATTATCCCCATCCCCAAATTAATTTCAAAGGCGATCAAATTGATTTTAGTCATGCATATGATACTAAAATAGGCGAATGGGATAAAGTAACAGTGGATTATGCCTATGGAAATCACGCAAATAGCACTGAATTAAATCAAGTAATTGATCAAGCTTATGCCAAAGGAATGCGGTTTATAACGGATGCAGATGCACGCAATCCAGGCGGCGCACATATTTTGGCCCATCTTTGGGATAATGGAAAAACAATAGTGGATGAATTGGATCATTTGTTGGCCATTCGTAAAAAAGCTATTGCCAACTTCTCCGTAGCGAATATCCGTCCAAACGAGACCTACTCACATTTAGAGGATGTCTTTGTGCCTTTGTACTTTTTGCATCGCTACCAAACAGAGGCTGCCACAAAAATCATAGGTGGTTATGAATATAATTATGCCGTTCGCGGCGGCAAGGAAACGGTCTTGTCACCAGCTCCTAAAAATTTACAGATTCAAGCATTAAAGGCTGTTATGCAAACTTTGGACGCACAAACATTAGCTATTCCAAAAGAAAAACTATCCTTATTCCCTCCTAGAGCATTTAATTACGAACGAACGCGCGAATCATTTAAAGGAAAGACGGGGCTTACATTCGACCCATTTGGCGCGGTAGAATCGGCGGCCGACTTCACCTTGGATTTTTTAGTTCATCCAGATCGATTGTCGCGGTTGGCTGGAAACAAAGCTATCGACGCAAGCCAATTAGGGCTTACGGAAACCCTACAAACACTCTTACAAGCGACAATGTATCGAGTGCACCAAGATAGCTATCTACAAGCGGCACAAGAAACAATCAATTTTAAGGTGCTTTCTTCCTTATTAAATACCGCAAATGCGCCAACAATTTCACCGTTGGCAGCTGCAGGGTTGCATGCATCCGTAAATGAAATTCGGGCATTTTACGTTAAAAAACCAAGTGTTTTTGCCAACTACCTTATTCACACCATTGATCAATTTAAGTCAAATCCAGGTGAGTGGAAACCAATGCAAACGCCTACTATTCCTGATGGGGCACCTATTGGCATGGATTGCATAGATTAAAAGAAAACTTCTACCAAACTAGTTTATATATAAACCGATAAAAATTATGACAAAATCGAATTTAAAAATTTTAATTAGCTGGGCCCTAATGTGTACTCCCATATTTGTATTGGCACAAAAAAAACCGAATGTCATACTCATCATGATGGATGATTTGGGCTATGGAGATCTTAGTTGTTATGGTGCGAGTCAATACCAAACACCCAACTTAGATAAAATGGCAAAGGAAGGCGTTCGGTTCACCCATTTTCTTTCAGCACAGGCAGTTTGCTCTGCTTCCCGAGCAGGCTTATTAACGGGCTGTTATCCAAACCGCATTGGAATTTCAGGAGCCCTTTTCCCAAATTCAAAAGTTGGAATTAATCCGGATGAAGAAACCATCGCAGAACTGTTGAAAGCCAACGGGTATAGAACAGGGATATTCGGTAAATGGCACTTGGGCGATCATAAAGATTTTTTACCGCTCCAGCATGGATTTGATGAATATGTGGGTATACCCTACTCCAACGACATGTGGCCGGTATATTTCGACGGAACAAGACCCGATAATAACTCCAGAAGAAAATTCCCTGAGCTTCCGCTAATACGAGGAAACGATGCCAGCTCCTATATAAAAACCTTGGATGATCAGGCACAAATCACCCAAATGCTAACCAAAGAGTCCATTCAATTTATTGAACGAAATAAAGCAAAACCATTTTTCCTCTATCTTCCGAATCCAATGCCCCATGTACCCATCAATGCATCCGAATCTTTTAGAGGGAAAAGTAAACAAGGATTATATGGGGACGTCATGATGGAAATGGACTGGTCGGTGGGTCAAATATTACAAACGTTGCGCCGACTAAACTTAGAAAAGAACACTATTGTCATTTTCACCAGTGATAATGGCCCGTGGCAGAATTTTGGAAATCATGCGGGTTCTACCGGAGGCCTACGGGAAGCGAAAGGGTCTTCTTTTGAGGGCGGCCAACGCGTTCCATTCCTTGTTCAATGGAAAGGCCATCTTCCAGAGGGCACAATACAGAATAGCTTGGCGGCCAATATTGATTTATTGCCAACAATCTGTGCCTTAACAAACAGTCAATTGCCACGCAAAAAAATTGATGGCGTTAACATCCAAGCACTTATGCAGGGAATCCCAGATATGGAGCCCCGAAAAGTATTTTATTATTATTACCGAACCAATAATTTAGAAGCCGTACGGAAAGGCTCGTGGAAGCTTGTATTTGCCCATGCCGGTCGGACTCACGAAGGATTTATGCCAGGACAAGATGGATTTCCAGGTAAATTAAAAGACGATTTTCCATTTCCTCAAGGTCTTTATGACTTACGTCGTGATCCAGGAGAACGTTATGATGTAAGTGAAAAATATCCGGAGAAATTAGCCGAATTAATCGCCTTGGGTAATCAAGCACGAAATGAGATAGGGGATGATATATTGAAAGTAAAAGGAACTGAAAACCGGATGCCAGGCATCGTTGAGATACCATGAAAATTTTCAAACTACTACTATTTTGGGGTATATCAGCAGTGGTATACGGTCAACAAAAACCTAACGTAATCTATATTTACGCCGATGATTTGGGTTATGGAGAACTAGGCGCTTATGGTCAGCAAAAAATCAAAACGCCGTTTTTAGATGCGATGGCGAAAGAAGGCATTCGATTTACACAACATTACACCGGAGCGCCCGTCTGTGCCCCAGCACGATGTATGCTCATGACGGGGCTTCATGCAGGACACTCCTACATTCGAGGAAATTATGAATTGGGTGGATTTGCAGATGATAAAGAAGGAGGTCAAATGCCTTTACCCGAAAATACATTCACCATCGCCAAACTAATGAAAATGGCAGGATACCAAACTGGGCTTGTTGGCAAATGGGGATTAGGCATGAGCAATACAACAGGCAATCCAAACGAACAAGGCTTTGATTATTCGTATGGGTTTCTAGACCAAAAGCAAGCACATAATTTATACCCAACGCATCTTTGGGAAAATGGAAAGTGGGACACCTTGCGCAATTCATATCAATTTGTTCATGAATACCGAGAAACTAATCTGGCGATTGATTCCATCAACTTTGATAAGTTCAAAGGCAAAGACTATGCGGCAACCAAAATGATGGAAAAAGCATTGGGATTTATAAAACAGCATAAGTCAAGGCCATTTTTTCTCTATCTACCGCTACCATTACCCCATTTATCTTTGCAAGCACCTGAGGAGGAGATAAAAGCCTATCAAGGAAAATTTCAGGAAACCATATACACGGGAAAAAAGGGAGGTTATGTGCCTACAAAATTCCCTAAGGCAACGTATGCCGCAATGATTACTTATTTAGATAAGCAAGTGGGGCGAATCTTAACAGAATTAAAAAAGCACCACATAGATGAGCATACCCTTGTCATCTTTTCGAGTGATAATGGTGCCACATTTGATGTGGGTGGCGTGGATACTGAATTTTTTAATTCGGTTGGGGGATTGCGTGGCCGAAAACAAGATCTTTATGAGGGAGGAATTCGGGAACCGATGATTGTTCGCTGGCCAGGAAAAATTAAAGCTGGACAAGTAACAGACCACGCATCAGCTCAATTTGACCTGATGGCCACCTTAGCAGAATTAACAAATCAAAAAATTCCTGTGTCCACAGATGGTATTTCATTTTTACCCACGCTTCTTGGCAAAAAGCAAGTAACTCATCCTTTTCTATACTTTGAATTTCCTGAAAAATCGGGGCAAATCGCTGTTCGAATCGGCCAGTTTAAGGGAGTAAAAAGCCAAATGAAAAAAAATATAAACGCACCATGGGAAATTTATGATTTAGCAAAAGATCCCTCTGAGAGTAATAATATTGCAAATGAAAACAAAGAATTACAAAAACAAATGGACGATATCGTTCGAAAACAACATCGTCCATCACATATAAAAGAATGGGAATTCGTAAATCCTAAACTTTAAGGTTGGCTTAAAAATGCTTTTGAATAATTTATTTTCAAGGCATCCATAGCTGGCAAATGACCCGTTAAGCGCTTTTTGAAATCCGCATAATTTTTGGATTCCTTCGTCGACCACGAAACTTCTGAAAGTGCTAAAGCACGCGGATAGGTCATATATTCCGCATAATTTATATTACTGATGTACTCAGTCCAAACGTTGGCTTGAATCCCTACCACATGTTTGGCTTCTTCAGCACTTAATTCAGGTAAATCTGGCTCAAACGAATAACACTTACTTAAAGGTAAGTTACCTCCAATGGCAATAGGCTCATTTTTAGGATCTGTTTGATAGTAATCCAAATAAAAATAGGAATTGGGCGACATGACCACATCGTGCTTCAGTTTTGCAGCTTCGATACCACCCTTCGTACCTCTCCAAGACATCACCATCGCATTGGGCGAAAGACCACCCTCAAGAATTTCGTCCCAACCGAGTAGTTTCTTCCCCTTAGATGTGACAAATTTATCGATCCGACGAATGAAATAACTTTGTAATTCATGCTCGTCCTTTAGGCCTA